>NZ_JAFMPL010000042.1:0-57671 GCF_019038455.1 Nocardia noduli | reverse complement strand
GGGTCAGCCCGCGCAGCCCGCCACCGCCGAGGATCCCAAGGCCCCCGGCCCCGAGGCCACCCCGGCCGTGCCCGGTGCGACGCAGCCGGGCACCCCCGGTACCGCGCCCCGTTCGGGCACCGACACCCCGGCCGCGCAGCCGGAGAGCGACACGCTCATCCAGCAGCCGCCGCGCTGGGAGGCCCCGCGTATCGATTCGGCGCCCGCCGCGCCGGTCGTCGAGATGACCGGTCCGCGTACCGAAGTCGGCGCCAACGTCGACGGCGGCACCCTGCTACCGGGTTTCGTGGCCAATACCCACCACTTCAACAATGCGGCCGGTTACGTCGGCACCGTCGGATACCGCACGCCGACCGGTGCGGGCGAAGCCGGTGTCTCGGTGGAGTTCGTCAGCGCCAACACCATTCAGATCACCAGCTACACCGGTGGTGAAGGTCTCGCGGACAACAAGTCCACCACGGTGCTCGACACCACCCAGGTGAACTTGGCCAAGGCGGCCGTCGAGCAGTGGATCGCCGCGCAGCCGGGCGGAACCGCCGCGCTGGAAGCCGCCGCGCAGGTTAAACTTCCCGCGATCATCGCACCGGGTGATGTCATCCCGCAGACGGTCAATGTCGCCGGCGTCACCACCCAGTGGGGTGGCTCGGTCCAGTACTGACATGAGCTGATTCGACGGTGGGGCGGTCGTTCGCGACCGCCCCACTCGTATGTCACGGGGAAAGGATGGGTCGTGGTCTCCGAGGGCGACGCGAAGGACGACGAATCCGGCAGGCGCCGGTCGGAATTCGGTCCTCCGGTGGGCGGTTTCGGCCCTCCGGTGGGTGGTCCGCTGCATGACGGCGGACCGCCGACGGGCGACTTCGGCCCTCCCCTCACCGATTTCGGGCGACCGCCGCAGGGTGGTGGCGCCCCGGGTGGCGGCTTCGGCCCGCCGCTGCGTGACGGTGGTCCTCCGACCGGTGGTTTCGGTCCGCCGGTGCGCGATGGTGGTCCGCCGACGGGCGATTTCGGTCCGCCGCTGCACGACAGTGGTCCTCCGACCGGTGGTTTCGGTCCGCCGCTGCGTGACGGTGGTCCGCCGACGGGCGATTTCGGTCCGCCGCTGCACGACAGTGGTCCTCCGACCGGTGGTTTCGGTCCGCCGCTGCGTGAGGGTGGCCCTCCGACCGTCGAATCCGTTCCCACCTGGTCGGTTCCGCAACCGCCGGGTGATCATCCGGAACTGGGCTGGCGACCGGCCGCCGAACCCGCGGGTCCGCCGCCCGACGCACGCTACCGCGCGCCCGACACGACGGACTTCTCCGCGCCGGTCGCCCCGCAGTCCGATTTCGATCCCGACGCCACCACGCGCCACCGGAATCCCGCCCCCGCGCCGGAACCGGACAACTGGTGGAGCCCGACCGATTCCGGCGAGGTGCCCAGGCCGCCGCAGGAACCGCGTGGCGGCGAGTCCGGCCTGTCCTGGGCCGACGATCCGATCGCCAAGCGGCTCGCGCCGAGTAGGCCCGTGCCCGAGACCACCAAGTCCGCGAGTAAGGGCCGGGGCGTGGTGGTGGGCGTCGCGGTGGCCGCCGTCGTGCTGATCGGTCTGATCGTGGCGATCGTCGCGATGGGCAGGGGCGGCGGTGAGGACGAGGCGTCGACCACGGCGTCGCCGCCGTCGACGGCGGCGGCCTTGAGTTGTCCGGCCAGCCGCGACGGCAAGGTGTCGGTCGGCAACGGCGCAGGCGACACGTCGAGCGGACCGTCGGCGATCCTGGGATTCCAGCACGCGTTCTACGTCGAGCGCAGCGGTGAGGGCGTGCGCAGGTACGTCGCCCCCGACGCCGAGAACATCTCGTCGGCCGACATCATCCAGGGCGCGATCACCGACCAGATCCCGGCGGGCACGACGCACTGCCTGCGCATCACCGAGGTGGCCTCCGACACCTTCGACGTCGATCTGACCGAACATCGGCCCGACGGCACGACCACGGTGTACCGCCAGACGGTCAGCACCGTCGACCGTGACGGCAGGATCCTGATCTTCGCCATCCGGGAGCGCGGCTGACCGGCCGTTCTCTCGCATCGGGCTGTCATCGCGCATTACGTCGCGGTGGCAGCCCGTCTTCGTTTCGTCGCTGGTAGACCCCGTTCCAAGACTAGAAATCCCATATTTCGGGAAGCGAATTTCATATTCTGGTCACGCTGTGCGATGGTGGACCTGACCAGAACCGTGGCGTCCCCCGGAGGTTTCCATGTCGTCGAATCGACCGTCGCTGTCCGCGAAACTGGACGGGTTGCAGAGTTCGGCGATTCGCGACCTGCTGAAACTGACCTCGCGCGCCGAGATCATCAGCCTCGCGGGCGGGCTGCCCGACGCCGCGCTGATGCCGAGCGAGCGGATCGCCGAGGCCGCCGCGAAAGCGCTGACCGACACCGCGGTGTTGCAGTACACCGAATCGCCGGGGTGGGCGCCACTGCGCGCCGTGCTGGCCGAGCGTGAGTCGGCGCGGATCGGCCGCGCGGTCGCGCTCGACGAGGTCTTCGTGACACACGGCTCGCAGCAGGCGCTTTCGCTGCTCGCCGAGGTGCTGCTCGACCCGGGCGCCCTGGTGGTCGTCGAGGATCCGGCCTATGTCGGTGCGCTGCAAGTCTTCCGCGCAGCGGGCGCGCGTCTGGTCGCGGTGCCGCTGGACGGCGAGGGGATGCGCGTCGACGTGCTGCGCGAACTGCTCGCCCGCGGTGAGCGTCCCGCCGTGGTGCACACGGTCAGCAATTTTCACAATCCGGGCGGGGTCACCATGAGCTCGCGGCGTCGCCGGGAGCTCGCCGAACTCGCCGACGCGTACGGGTTCTGGGTGATCGAGGACGACCCCTACGGCGAGCTGTGGTTCGACGCCGCGCCCCCCGAGCCGGTGGCGGCCCACTCCCGCAATGTGATTCGCCTCTCCAGCGCCTCCAAGATCATCGCGCCGACCCTGCGCGTGGGCTGGATGACGGCGCCCGAAAGGGTCTGCCGCGCCGTCGAACTCCTCAAACAGGGGGCGGACCTGTGCGGTTCGGCGCTCACCCAGCAGATCGCGGCCGACCTCCTCGCCGACGACGCGTGGCTCACCGCACACGTCGACACGGTCCGCGCGACCTACCGGACCCGCGCCGAGGCGCTGGTCCGCGCCGTCCGCGCGACGTTCGGCGACAGCCTGTCCTGTACCGACGCCTCCGGCGGCATGTTCGTCTGGGCCTCGTTCACCGACGGCACCGACACCTCGGCGCTGTTGGCGCGCGCGCTCGAGGAAGGTGTCGCCTACGTTCCCGGGGCGGCCTTCACGGTCGACAGCGCCTACACGCATTCGATGCGGATGTGTTTCACCACCTCCGACGCGCCGGTCTTGGAGAAGGCCGTCGATCGGCTGGCGCGGGCGCACGCCCGCGCGCGGGTGGTTTCCGGTCAGTCCACCCAGTTGTAGGTGCGCTCGACGGCCTTGTTCCACGCCGTCAGGTGGGCCTCGCGGACCTCGGCCGACATGGTCGGCCGCCACGTGGTGTCCGCGGTCCAGTTCGCCACGATGTCGTCGGTGCTCGGCCAGTAGCCGACGGCGAGGCCCGCGGCGTACGCGGCGCCGAGCGCGGTCGTCTCGTTGACCACGGGGCGTACCACGGGGACATCGAGGATGTCGGACTGGAACTGCATGAGCAGATCGTTGCCGACCATGCCACCGTCCACCTTGAGTGTCGTCAATTCCAGTCCGAGACGCTGGGATTCGGCGTCGGCGCGCATCGCGTCGACCACTTCCCTGGTCTGGAAGGCCGTGGATTCGAGCACCGCGCGTGCCAGGTGGGCCTTGGTGACGAATCGGGTGAGTCCGGCGACGACACCGCGGGCGTCCGGTCGCCAACGCGGCGCGAACAGGCCGGAGAAGGCGGGGACGATATACGCGCCGCCGTTGTCCTCGACGCTGCGGGCCAGCGGTTCGATCTCCTCGGCGCTCGAGATGAGGCCGAGATTGTCGCGCAACCACTGCACCAGCGAGCCGGTCACCGCGATCGACCCCTCCAGCGCGTAGACGGCGGGCTGATCGCCGAGGCGATAGCAGACGGTGGTGAGCAGTCCGTGTTTGCTGAGGACCGGGGTGGTCCCGGTGTTGAGCAACATGAAATTGCCTGTGCCGTAGGTGTTCTTGGCCTCACCGGGGGACAGGCAGGCCTGGCCGAAGGTGGCGGCCTGCTGGTCGCCGAGGATTCCCGCGATCGGAACGCCCGCGAGCGGACCGGAGGTGATCTCCCCGTAGACCTCCGACGAACTGCGGATCTCCGGCAGGATCGCCTCCGGCACACCGAATTCCGCGCAGATCCGCGGATCCCATCGCAGTGTGCGCAGATCCATGAGCATGGTGCGCGAGGCATTGGTCACATCGGTGACGTGTCGGCCGGTGAGATTCCACAGCAGCCAGCTGTCGATGGTGCCGAAACACAGTTCGCCCGCTTCGGCGCGCTCGCGCGCTCCTTCGACCCGGTCGAGGATCCAGCGCAGTTTCGGCCCGGCGAAATAGGTCGACAGTGGCAGTCCCGTGCGGTCCTGATAGCGGGTGGGGCCGAGGTCACCGCCCAATTCGGTGACGAGGCGATCGGTGCGGGTGTCCTGCCAGACGATGGCGTTGTGGATGGGCTCGCCGGTGGCGCGGTCCCACACCACGGTGGTCTCGCGCTGGTTGGTCACCCCGACCGCGGCGATATCGGCGGCGGTGAGATCGAGTTGTTCGAGTACCGCGCCGAGGACGTACTCGGTATTGCGCCTGATGGTCTCGGGATCGTGCTCGACCCAGCCGGGCCGAGGGAAGATCTGTTCGTGCTCCCGCTTGGCCACCCCGACGACGCGGCCGTGCCGGTCGAAGACGATGCACCTACTGGATGTCGTGCCCTGATCGATGGCGGCCACATAGCGACGCATTCGAGCAGGCTACTAAACCCGGGGCGTGTCATGTCCGAATGCGGCGGTCGTACTCGGTCCACGACAGGGCCCGCCGGGAGCGCGCCCGCCGTGGTTTCCGCACGCCGCGCGCGCACGCGCCACCCGCACTAGGGTGGATTCGGATACCGGTGGGTAGCGCTCGGCGACACGGGTCAGGCCCGCCGCTGGACGTGTGCCCAGTCGCATAGCCTGGAAGTGGAACAGCCCGACCGCGCGTGCCACACCAACATCGACAGCCGGCGATTGCGCCGTCGGCGCGAGGAGGCGAGCATGACCACGAAGCCGGATTCACAGTTTCTCGGGCCCGAGCAGCGCCGTACGGCGTGGGAGCGGTTCGGCAAGGATCATTTCGACGTGGTGGTGGTCGGCGGCGGTGTGGTCGGTGCGGGTATAGCGCTCGACGCCGCGACCCGCGGTCTGAAGGTGGCCCTGGTCGAGGCCCGCGATCTGGCCTCCGGCACGTCGAGTCGCTCGTCGAAGATGTTCCACGGCGGTCTGCGCTATCTGGAACAGCTGGAATTCGGACTGGTGCGCGAGGCGCTGCGCGAGCGCGAACTGGCGTTGTCGACGCTGGCCCCGCACCTGGTGAAACCGCTGCGTTTCCTCTATCCGCTGACCCGCCGGTTCTGGGAGCGGCCCTACGTCGCCTCCGGCCTGGTGCTCTACGACTCCATGGGCGGGTCGAAATCGGTTCCGGGACAGCATCATCTGTCCCGGCACGGCGCGCTGCGGCTGGCTCCCGGGCTCAAGAGCGACTCGCTGATCGGCGGCGTCACCTACTACGACACCGTCGTCGACGACGCGCGGCACACCATGACGGTCGCGCGCACCGCCGCGCACTACGGCGCGGTGATCCGCACCTCCACCCAGGTCGTCGGCTTCCTGCGCGAAGCCGACCGGGTCACGGGTGTACGGGTGCGCGACAGCGAGGACGGCCGCGCCGGTGAGGTGCGCGCGCACGTGGTCGTCAACGCGACGGGCGTCTGGACCGACGAGGTGCAGTCGCTGGCGCGCAGCAGGGGCAGGTTCCACGTCCGCGCGTCCAAGGGCGTGCACATCGTGGTGCCGCGCGACCGCATCGTCAGCGACGCCGCGATGATCCTGCGCACCGCGACCTCGGTGCTGTTCGTCATCCCGTGGGGCGCGCACTGGATCGTCGGCACCACCGACACGGATTGGAATCTGGACCTGGCCCACCCGGCCGCTACCAACGCCGATATCGCCTACCTGCTCAACCGGGTGAACGAGGTGTTGGTCACGCCGCTCACCCACGCCGATATCGACGGTGTGTACGCGGGCCTGCGGCCGTTGCTGGCGGGGGAGAGCGATTCCACCTCGAAACTGTCGCGCGAACACGCGGTGGCGCGGGTCGCGCCCGGTCTGGTCGCCATCGCGGGCGGCAAGTACACGACCTACCGGGTGATGGCCTACGACGCGGTGGACGAAGCGGCACAGGACATTCCGGCCCGCGTCTCGCCGTCCATCACCGAGAAGGTGCCGCTGCTGGGCGCCGACGGCTATTTCGCCCTGGTCAACCAGACCCTGCATCTGGCCGAAACCTACGGCGTCCATCCGTACCGGGTGAAACATCTGCTCGATCGCTACGGTTCCCTCGTCGACGAGGTGATCGCCATGGCCGACGGCAAACCCGAACTGCTGCAACCGATCACCGACGCACCGGCCTACCTCCAGGTGGAGGCGGTCTACGCGGTGGCGGCCGAAGGCGCGTTGCACCTGGACGATATCCTCGCCCGCCGCACCAGGATCGCCATCGAATACGCCCACCGCGGCGCCAACTGCGCCGAGCAGGTCGCCCAACTGGTCGCCCCCCTGCTCGGCTGGGACGAATCCGATGTCGAGCGCGAGGTCAAGACCTATCAGGCCAGGGTGGAAGCGGAGATCCACTCGCAGAACCAGCCCGACGACACCTCCGCCGACGCCCTGCGCGCCGCAGCCCCCGAACCCCGACCGCAACTCCTCGAACCGGTGCCGCTGGACAGCTGAGCGGATTCACGCTCTCGGGAGCGGCGCTCGCGCGGCCTCCGGTGGACAGGGCGCGCAACCGAGCCTGCCCCGGCGCGGTCGCCATGTTTCCGGAGCGGTGTCGACCGTGGTGCTGTTCGGCCCGCGTAGTCCGTGGGCGCAACAGGGTTGGCGGCGTGTGACCGTGGTGCTGTTCGGCCCGCGTAGTCCGTGGGCGCAACCAGGTCGGCGGTGTGCCCCCGTGGTGCTACTCGGCCCGCGTAGTCCCTCGTGCGCAACCAGGTGGACGGCGTCGAGTTGTCGCACGCCGGGAGTGTCTCAGGTCGAGGCGGGCGGAGCTTCCATGGCGGTCGCCCAGTCGACCAGGGAACGCAGGTAGCTCAGCACGAGTTCGTCGGGATAGGTCCGCCGGTCGGCCAGGTGCAGTCGCGCGATCTCCTCGATCGCGGCCAACAGAAGGCGTTGGGTCGGGCCGTCCGCGTCGACGGTGACTCCCGCATAGCGGGACAGGTGGTCCGCGCCGATCACCCTGGCGTAGGCGCGTCCCATGTCGAGGCGCTCGCGCAGGCCGGGCGGTCCGCCGTCGGGTGGGCTGAGCATGATCTGCCAACTGGTCGGGGCGGCGTGTAAGTAGGCGAGGATCGCCCGGCCGACCCGGTCCACATCGTCCGTGCTCGACCGGTCGGTGTTCCCGTCGACAGCCAGCGGGTCGATGGTGCCGATCCCCGCGAGCGCGATCTCGCTCTCGCGTTTCAGCAGCGCTGTCATCAGCCCGGACAGGTCGGCGAACTGCTGGTAGACGAGGGCTCGCGCGACGGGCGCCGACCGCGCCACCCGCTCGATCGTCACCGCGGCGAAACCTTCGGCGGCGACGATGTCGCGGGCGATGTCGAGGAGCTGGGCGCGCCGATCGGTGGCCGACATGCGCCGCCGCGGTGTCGACGCCGAATCGGCGTCGGCGCGAGGCGGATCGGCGGGCGCCGTACTCGTCCGCGGCGGTGCGGCGGGGCGACGCTCGGTGCTCACGACTCAGACGGTAGCGCGAGCAGCAGATCCACCGCCCGCGCGGCACTCTGCACCGCGCTCTCCATGGTCGCGGACCAGTCGGTGGCGGTCCAATCACCGGCCAGTGCGAGGGTCGGTACCGAGGTGCGCTGGGCCGGGCGCAGGCCGTGGGTGCCGAGAACCTGGGAGAAGGTGGCCTTCGGCATCCGGATCACCTGGGCCTGAACCACTTTCAGGGCCGCGGCGGCGGGGTAGTAGCGGCGCAGCATGGCCAGTTGTTCGGCGACGATCTCCTCGTTCGATTTGTGGATCTGCTCGTAGGCGCCGCTGGTGGTCAGGCAGTACAGCCAGGCCCGTTCGGTGCTGCGTCCGGTCATCAGCTGCCGGTCGAAGACCTCGTCGATGACGCCGGTGCCGCCGATCAGCGCCTCGAATTCGCTGTCGGTGCCGAGTGGCCCGTCCAGGTAGAGGTTGGTGCTGACGATCGGCGTGTGACCCAATTTGTCCGCGGCGGCGTAGATCTCGGGGTGTTCGGGCAGTTCGTCGAGCAGGCCGCCGATATTCGCGTTGGGCACCGCGCAGATCACCGCGTCGGCTGGCACGACGGAACCGTCGGCGAGCGCGACCCCGGTCACCTTCCCGTCGGCGATATGGATGCGTCGCGCCACCGCCCGGTGGCGCACCTCGACCCCGTGCCGCGCGAAGACCTCGAGCGCGCCGGTGACGTAGAGGGTGTCGAGATCGGTGGTGGGGTAGCCGATGTTGACACCTTTGCGATCCTTGATTCCCAGCCGGATACCGGTCGCGAGCACATCGGCGAACACCTTGGCCGATTCCTGGTGCACCGGCTCGGCCGCGATGCCGAGTGCCAGCCAATCCCAGACGGCCTCGCGCGCGGTGGCGGGCATACCGACCCGGTCGAACCACTGCGCGGTGGTGAGGTCGACGAGATCGGCGGGCTGACGCAGGCACTGCCGGCCCAGCCGCGCGGTGGCCAGGGCGGTGCGGACCCGGTCCAGCGCCGTGGCGTCGGGATGCGGTCCGGTGAGAGTGCGCCAAGCGCCCAGACCGGTGGTCCGCATCGTCGCCGAGCGGCCGTCCGGCCAGCGCAGGGTGCCGCCACGGGGAAACGCGACGAAACGCCTGGTGCCGACGCTGGTGAGATACCGGAACAGGTGGTGGTAACCGCTGGCGATCACGTGTTGCCCGTTATCGGGAAGATCTTCGGCCGCTTCGGCTTTCATGGCGTGGGTGCGTCCGCCGAGTCGGCCGCGTCGCTCCAGCAGGGTGACCTGTTTACCCGCCTCGGCCAGCCACACCGCCGACGCGAGCCCCGCCAGTCCGCCGCCGATCACCACGTACCGTCGCGGATCGTTCGAATCGCTCACAGCCATACTCCCTCACCCTAACTTCCAATTTGTAAGTTAGAGGGCGGGTGAGGTGCAGTCAATGGCTGAGCTCACGCCGCGACCTATCGCAGCGCGCGAAGCTCCCCGGCGTGGTGGGCCGGGAACATGCGGACCCGCGATCCGTGGTCGCGGGCGAGCAGGAGTCCGTCGTCGTAGGGTCGAATGGTGACCAGACCCGTGCGCCATGTCAGCGTGAATATCGCACAGCCGTTCGTGACGGTCGCCGCCTTCCTCGGCGATCCGGCGAACTATCCGTCCTGGGCCACCGGCCTGGCGGGCGGACTCGCGCCCGCGGGCGCGGACCCGGGAGCCGAGCCGGGCGAATGGCTCGCCGACGCTCCCCAGGGCAGCGCCTACGTCCGTTTCAGCCCGCCCAACGACTTCGGCATCGCCGACCACCGGGTGCGATTCCCCGACGGTTCGACCCTGCACATCCCACTGCGCGCGATCGGCAACGAGGAGGGGACCACCGTCGTGCTGACCCTGTTCCGTCGCGCCGGGGTCACCGACGACGAGTTCGAGACCGACGCCGGATGGGTGCGCCGCGATCTCGACGCGCTGCGGGATCTGCTCGAGCGGTGAGGGTGGCGATCACTCGGGTGGCGGCTGGCACCGGGGGCAGAAGTAGATCCCCCGTTCGTGCTGGGTGATGCGATCGGAGGCCGGGGTGGTGTCGGCCAGCGGTCGGACGGTGATGGGTGTACCGCACCGCTGGCACGGGCGACGCTGACGGCCGTAGACGAGTTCCCGGCGCGGCGGCGAGTGCGCGGCCTCGGACAGGATGCGGTGGGCCTCGTTGACCAGGGCGAGCAGATCGGGGACATCGCGCACGGGCGTCGCGGGGTGGACCCGGCGCAGGAAACAGACTTCGCTGCGGAAGATATTGCCGATGCCCGCCAGATTGCGCTGGTCGAGCAGGGCGACGCCGATAGCCTGATCCGGGTAGCGCTGTAGTCGCTCGACCGCGACGGCCGGATCCCAGTTGGGGCCGAGCAGATCCGGGCCGAGATGGTCGATCACCAGATGCTCCTGCGCGCGCGGCACGGCCTCGACCTTGCCGAGGGAGAAGCCGACGGCCTCGGTGTCGTCGGTGGCGAGAACCAGTCGCGCGGTCACCCGGGGACGGGTCCAGCGTTCGCCGACACAGTAGGTCCGCCAGATACCTTCCATCTTCAGATGGGTGTGGATGCTCACCCGCGGCGTTCGGATGAACAGGTGCTTTCCGTAACTGCCCACCTCGTCGACGCGTTCGCCCACCAGATCGACCGTCGCGTAGCGCGGCACCCGGAAATCGCTGCGGACCAGCGTCTTTCCGACCAGGGCCCGCCGCAGCCCGGCCGCGGTCAGGAATACCGTGTCACCTTCGGGCATGACACGACCGTAACCGGATCACGTATGGCCCCGCAGTCGCAGACCGCGCGGGGTGGCCGAGAAACCCGCACCGGTCAGGAATTCGGCGAAGGTGTTGCCGTGCACCGAATCTCCGTCGACCCGGTCGATCACCAGCGCGTCGACCCGACGGGTCCGCACCAGATCGGCCAAGGCGGACGCGGCGGCCCGGCGCGCGTCCGGGTCCTCGGTGAAGGTGAGCAGTGTCTTACCGCCGCGCTCCAGGTACAACACTGCTTCGCCGTCGAGGAGCACCACGATGGCGCCCGCCTTACGTCCGGGTCGGTGCCCGCCCTCGCCGTCGCCCTTGGGCCACGGCAGCGCCGCACCGTACGGGTTGGCGGGATCGCACGCGGCCAGTGCCGCCACCGTGGCGCTGCGCCGGGAACCAGGCCGGACGCGGTCGGTGTCGAAGGAGCGCAACCGGTCGACCACATCGGTGGTGGAGAATTGCGCGCCGCCCAGCGAGTCGACGAAATAGCCGCGACGGCACCGCCCACGGTCCTCGAATTCGGTGAGAACCCGGTACATCAGCGCGAAACCGCCTGGCACCCCTTCGTTCTGGACCGAGCCGCGGGTCAGCACGCCGTAGCGCTCCAGCAGGGTGTCGGCCGTCGCGTGCGCGCGAACGGTGTTGTCGGACACCCGCTCCGGCAGCAGCGACCAGCGTCCCGCCACCGCGGGTGGCCCGGTCCTGGTCGGCATGCTCGGGCGCGGCAGGTAGGCGCGGCCACGCGGGGCCCGGCGCGGGGTGCGATGCGCGGTGGTGGTGCGGGTGGTGCCGGAGAGCAGCGCCCGCACCGGCGCGAAGGTGTCACCCGAGACGACGCCCGCCCACACCAGCTCCCACAGCGCGGTCGACACCGCGGTGTCGTCGAGCAGTCCGGTGGCGTCGGAGAGTTGCCGGAAGAAATACGCGCCGCCGCCGTGCAGGACCGGTGGTAGGCGCGGTGCCGGATGGTCGCCGTCCGATTCGACCGGCGGCGGTATCGCGATCGTCGCCCCGAGGGTGTTCAGCAGCCGCAGGTGAATTTCGGAGAGTTCGATCTCGTCCGGCGGTGCGAGGGTGAAGGGCGCGTGTTCGGCCGGGTGCAGCGCGATCCAGCCGTCCTTCGCGGTGATGGCCCCGTGCCCGGACCAGATCACCTCGCCGGTGGCCGTGAGTTCGTCGAGCATCGCGGGTGAGTAGTCGCCGACGCGGGCGGGCAGGATCAGCGATTCCCAGGCCGAGGCCGGAATCGGCACGCCCGCGAGCTGTTCCACCACCGTGGCGACGCCGTCGACCCCGCGCAGTTCCCCGGTGCCGACGTGTTGCCAGGACGGGAGGAATCGTCCGAAGGCGGCGGTGGTGACCGGTTCCACCTCGTGCCGCGCCGCGGCGAGCGAGCGACGCCGCAAACGGCGCAGCACCTGGGTGTCGCACCATTCCGAACCGGTCGCCGCGGGCGTGAACTCACCTTCCACGATACGTTTCTCGGCGACCAGCCGGTGCAGCGCGGTGGCGGCGACCGCGGTCCCGATGCCGAATCGCCGGGCGACGGCCTCGGTGCCGAACGGCGCGTGGGTACGGGCATAGCGCCCGACCAGGTCGCCGAGCGGGTCGGCGACCGGTTCGATGAACGCCGCGGGCGTGCCGATGGGAAGCGGGACGCCCAGGGCGTCGCGCAGTCGTGCCGCGTCCTCGACCGCGACCCACCAGGTACGGCCCGCGAAACTGACCTCGAGCGCGCGTTTGCTCGTTCGCAATTCCGAGAACCACGCGTGGTGGTCCGGCGCGGCCGTCGAATCGTCCTCTGGGCCGTTTCGCGTCGGGTTGTCGGATGTCTCGAGGTCGGTGTCGTTCGCCTCGTCCTCGAGACGGTCGGCACGGACGCAGCGCTGCCCCGCCTCGTCCGCCGTGAGCGGCCCGAGCAACCGCAGCAGATCCGCCAGACCTTCGGCGTCTCTGGCCCTGCGCTCGGGGGTGAGCCGTTGCAGTTCCCGCTCGGTCTGCTCCAGAATCTCCGCGTCGAGCAATTCCCGCAGCTCGACCCGGCCGAGCAGTTCGGCGAGCAGACTCGAATCCAGCGACAGCGCGGCGGCGCGCCGCTCGGCCAGCGGACTGTCGCCCTCGTACATGAACTGCCCGATGTAGTCGAACAGCAGCGAACTCGCGAACGGCGACGGCGTCGCGGTCTCGACCTCGATCAACCGCAGCTGACGCCTGGCGACCCGGCCGAGCAGATCACGCAGCGCGGGCAGGTCGTAGACATCGCGCAGGCATTCGCGCACGGTCTCCAGCAGGATGGGGAAGTCGGGGAATTTGCGGGCCACGTCGAGCAGTTGCGCCGACCGCTGCCGCTGCTGCCACAGCGGTGCGCGTTTACCGGGATCGCGCCGGGGCAGCAGTAAGGCCCTGGCGGCGCATTCACGGAATCGGGACGCGAAAAGCGAAGAGCCGCCGACCTGTTCGGTGACGATCTCGTCGATCTCGTCGGGTTCGAAGACGAACAGATCGGCGCCGGGCGGCTCGTCGGTGGTGTCGGGTAGTCGCACCACGATGCCGTCGTCGGAGGCGTTCGGCGCGACATCGACACCGAAACGTTCCCGCAGCCGCGAGCCCACCGCCAACGCCCACGGCGCGTGCACCGGCAGCCCGTACGGGGAGTGCAGCACCAGCCGCCAATCGCCCAGTTCGTCCCGGAAACGCTCCACCACCAGCGTCTTGTCCGTGGGAAGCGTGCCCGTCGCGGTGCGCTGTTCGTCCAGCAGGGCGGCGAGATTGGTCGTGGCGTTGACATCGAGGCCCGCCGACCGCGCGATATCGAGCAGCGTGGCGGATATCGTCCCGCTCGAACGGAGTGCGTCGAAGCCGTCGCCGGATGACGCGGAAGTGTCGGGGGCGGAGGCCGTTCCGCGGCCGGGGACGTTCACCTTCCCCGCCTTGCGCACGAATTCCCCGAGTGCGGCACCGAGTTCGGCGGGTCGGCCGAGGCCGTCGCCGTGCCAGAACGGCAGCCGTCCCGGTTGCCCGAAGGCGGGTGTCACCAGGACGCGGTCGAAGGTGATCTCCTCGATCCGCCAACTGGTCGCGCCGAGCGCGAAAACGTCGCCGACCCTGGATTCGTAGACCATCTCCTCGTCGAGTTCGCCCACCCGCGAATTCTTCTCACCCACCATGTACACCGCGAACATGCCGCGATCCGGGATCGCGCCGCCCGAGGTGACGGCCAGCCGCTGGGCTCCCGGGCGCCCGGTGAGGGTGCCCGCGTCCCGGTCCCAGACCAGCCGCGGCCGCAATTCGGCGAATTCGTCGGACGGATAGCGCCCGGCGAGCAGGTCGAGCACCGATTCGTAGGCCGAGCGCGGCAGGGCGGCGTAACTGCCGGTGCCGCGCACGGTGTCGAACCAGGCGTCGACGTCGATCGGTTCCAGCGCGCAGGCGGCGACGGTCTGCTGGGCCAGGATGTCGAGCGGGTGCGCCGGAATCGCGAGTTCTTCGATCTGTCCGCCGAGCATCCGCTGCGCGGTGACGGCGCAGTGGATGACGTCGGTGCGGTGTTTGGGGAACAGCACGCCCTTGGAGATCTCGCCGACCTGATGTCCGGCCCGCCCGATCCGCTGCAACCCGCTCGCCACCGAGGGCGGCGCTTCCACCTGCACGACCAGGTCGACCGCACCCATATCGATGCCGAGTTCCAGGCTGCTGGTGGCGACGACGCAGCGCAGCCGCCCGCTCTTGAGATCGTCCTCGATGACGGCGCGCTGCTCCTTGCTCACCGATCCGTGGTGCGCGCGGGCGAGCAACTGTTCCGCGCCGTGCACCACCTCGGTGGAGGCGCCCAACTGGGCGGGTGGGCCGTGCGCGGTGTCGACCGGGTCGCCCACGCGGGCGGCGTAGGCCTCGTTGAGCCGGGCGGTGAGTCGTTCGGCGAGGCGACGGGAATTCGCGAAGACGATCGATGACCGGTGTTCGAGTACCAGGTCGACGATGGCCTCGTCGACGTGCGGCCAGATCGAACCGGGCTGATCCGAGTCGCCGATCTCGGTCATATCGGTGACCGGAACCCGCACCGACAGGTCGAAGGTTTTCGGCGCGGGCGGGGACACGATGGTGATCGGCGCGTTGCCGACCAGGAATCGGCCGACCTCCTCGGGCGGGCGCACCGTCGCGGAGAGACCGATGCGCTGGGCCGGCCGCTCGGTCAGCAGGTCGAGCCGGGCCAGCGACAGCGCCAGGTGCGAGCCGCGTTTGGAGCCCGCGATGGCGTGCACCTCATCGATGATGATC
Source organism: Nocardia noduli (assembly GCF_019038455.1). Classification (NCBI taxonomy): domain Bacteria; kingdom Bacillati; phylum Actinomycetota; class Actinomycetes; order Mycobacteriales; family Nocardiaceae; genus Nocardia; species Nocardia noduli. The sequence goes on along the minus strand of NZ_JAFMPL010000042.1, from coordinate 42,664 downwards.
GTGCCGACCCCGGTGAGGGTTTCCCTGGCCGCCGAGGTGAGCATCAGGAACAGCGATTCGGGGGTGGTGATGAGGATGTCGGGGGGTTTGCGCTGCATCGACCGGCGATCGGCGGGGCTGGTATCCCCCGACCGCACGCCGACGCTGATATCCGGCGGCTCGGAGCCGAGCCGTTTGGCCGTCTGGGTGACCCCGACCAGCGGCGCCCGCAGATTCCGTTCGACGTCGACGGCCAGCGCCTTGAGCGGTGACACGTAGAGCACCGAGGTACCGCGCGGCTGGTCCGACGGTTCCCGGCTCGCCAGCCGGTCGATCGCCCACAGGAACGCCGACAGGGTCTTACCCGACCCGGTCGGCGCGACGACCAGGGTGTGTTCCCCGGCCGCGATGGACTGCCAGGCGCCGAGCTGGGCGGAGGTCGGCGCGGGGAACGCGCCGTCGAACCACTCGCTCGTCGCCTTGGAGAACATGGCGGTCGAGAACTCCGGTTGCGAGTGCTCGGCCATATCGACAGTGTGCACCCGGGGACCGACAAGCACCGGCGAGTGGCAATCGGCGACCCGGGCGCGCGCCGCCGCCGTACGCTTCCACCCGTGCAGAAAGTGCTCAAACTCGACCTGGTCAGCCACGGTATGACCGAGGCGATGCGCAAGGCACGTTTCCCCGCCGACGAGTCGTTGACCGAGGCGGGCCGCCGCGCCGTCACGGCCTGGGGCAGGCCCGCCGGGGCCAGGGTGCTCACCGCTCCGGAACGCAGGGCCGTCGAGACGGCGACGGCGATGGGCCTGTCCGGTGCGGCCGACGAGCGGCTACGCGATCTGGACGCGGGTGTCTGGCGCGGTGACGACCTGAATTCCGTACCCCAGGCCGAGCTGTACGCGTGGCTCACCGATCCGGGGTTCCGGGGTCACGGCGGCGAATCGGTCACCGATGTCATCGCCCGGATCAGGTACTGGATGGCCGAGATCGCCTCGCACGGCGAATCGACCGTGGCCGTCACCCATCCGGCGGTGGTGCGTGCCGCGCTGCTGGTGACCCTGGACGCGCCGCCGAAATCGTTCTGGCGCATGGATATCCCGCCGGGCAGCGTCACCAGACTGCACTTTCGCGGCGAGTGGAATCTGCATTTCGCGGGCTGAGCCGCGTCCGTGACCCCTCGGATGCCCCGGGATCGGTCCGGGGCATCCGAGGTCACGATCACCGGAAGCGTTTGCTCTCCTCGCGCAACCGCGCCCGGATCTCGGCGAAACCCGTTCTGCGGACGAAGGTTCCGTTACGCCACACCTCGACCAGCGCGCTCGCCGCCTCCTGTTCGGGGGTGGCCTGCTCGTGGACGACGAGTTCGCTGTCCGCGCCGGGCAGCACCGCGAGACGGCCGCGGGCCGAGCGTTTGGTGCCCGAGTCGGTGACCGGCGCCTTGAAGATGTCGCGTCCGATCCCGTCGACCTCGACGTAGGTGGCCTTCATCGCCGAGGAGAAGGTGTCACGGGTGACGTACTGGTAGGTGTAGGAGCCGACCCCGAAAACGACCGTGGTCGAGGCGAATCCCATCTGCGCCAGCCGCGCGGTGATGGCGTCGGCGCGGTCGTAGGTGATCGAATCGCCGTAGATCACCCCGATACGCGGATCGAGGACGCGGTAGCCCGCCGCGTTCACGGTGCCGCCGAAGGTCTCCCACAGCAGTTGGACCACCCCGCGTCCGGCGGGCGTGTCGTCGGCGGCGGTGCCGCACAGGATGGTCTCCGGATCGCCCGAGTCGGGCCGGATCACCAGCGTCCCGTCCCTGGCCAGGATCCGGTCACGCAGCGCGGGCAGGGTTTCGGCGAGCACCCGCCACAGGTCGAAGGTGTCGCTGACGACCGAGACGACCCCGCTCGGGTAGAGATCGAGCAGCCTGCGGTAGGTGTCGTCCTCGGATTCGCGGGTGCCCGCGCACATCACCGAATGTTCGGTGGCGGCGACCGAGCCGAGGATCCGCTCCCCGGAATCGTCGGGGTAGAAGTAGTCGATCCAGTCCGCCGACACCAGCGAATCCGAGCCGCTGAACGACAGCAGATGCGCGGCTCCCGAGGCCGCGGCGGCCTCGATGCCCGGCATACCGCGGAACGAGAAGTCGTGCCCCTGGAAACCGACCGCCTCGGGATCGGCGCCGGTCGCCTCGGCCCGCGCCTCCAGCAGCGCGCGCAGCCGCCACGCACTGGTCGCCGAGGTCGACGGTTGCCAGATGGCCGCCGACAGCGCGGTTTCCAGGTAGTTGGTCAGCCAGAAGAAATCCGGGTGGGTGTTCTCGATGGTCAGCACCGGTACGCGCAGCGGAACGGGGGTGCCCTCCGGTATCGAGCGGATGCTCAATGGCAGGTAACCCAGGGCGTGCAGCGCGCGGATGTGGTCGCTGCCGATCAGGTTCGGTCCGAGGATCGACCGCACGCGGCGCTCGTATTCGGCGCAGACCAGGTCGACGTCGGCGGCGAAGAACCGCGCGAAGGAATCCTCGAGCACATCGCGCAGGAAGGCCTGCAATCCGAAATGCACGACGTGTTCGACGCCGTGGATCCGGGACGCGCGGTGGGTCAGATTCGAATACACGCGGGTGGTGCCGTCGGGGTACTGGCGACGGTGGTCGAGTTTGTAGGCGTCGGTCAGGAACAGGGGATCGGTGGCACGGCGGAACATCACAGGATTCCTTCGGAGAGAACGTGATCGAGCAGGTCGATCAGGTGCAGGCGGTGCGGGGCCAGCTCGGTCGCGCGAGCACCGGGATGTGAGTCGGTGGAGTAGACGCGGGAATAGGGCGCGAGATTGGTCGCGAGGCGTTCGCCGCCGGAGAAGACGCCGTGGGTGACCCACAGGTCCACCCGTTCGGCGGTGTCGAACGAACCGGCCGCGGCGAGTCCGGCGAAGGTGCCGCCGCCGTCGCAGATGTCGTCGACGACGAGTACCCGCAGGCCCGTCACAGGTGTGGACAACTCGAAACCGTCGAGTCGCCCGGTCGCCGGATCGCGACGTTTGCGTCCGTGCGCGACGGGGATCGCCCCGAGTGCCTCCGCTCCGAGTGCCTCCGCGACGATCGCGGCCCGCTCGCCCGCGCCCGCGTCGGGGGCGACGACCAGGTCGTAGTCGCGCGGTAGTGCCGAGGAGGCGAGCCGCCCGAGCGGAATCTCGGTCAGCGTCGGCCCGCGCAGTGTCGATTTCGCCAGTGGCGAATGGATATCGGCGTAGATCACCTCGTCGGCGAACGCGCCGATCACCGCGGCGTAGACGGCGGCGCCGCACGGTATGTCGTGGTCGGTGCGTGCCGCCGGGATGTAGGGCATCAGTACCCGCGCGGGTTTTCCGTGCCGCCGGACCACATCGGCCCACATGCCGAGGGCGAGCAGGTCGTCGGGGAATCCGCCGCGGACGACCGCGAAACGCTCGGCCTCGGGGTCGAACGACGGGCCGGTCCGCAGGAACCACTCACCGCCGGGGAAGCGCAGGAACTCCAGGTCGTCGGGCCGCGCGCCCTCGGGGGTCCTGACCATCGTCTCGATCATGTGACCACCGTAGCATAGTTTTAGTTAGATAGACCAAAACTAATTTCGGATGCGCACTCACAGCTGGTTCGCAGGAACTTCGGAGCCTGCCGAGAGGCGCCGCGCATAGGTTCGACGGGTCGGTGACGCGAAAGGCGGGGGATGACGGGCTCGGTGCGAACGGATAACGGTGGATCGACCATGCGGAAGGGCAGACGATGACGGCGACCGCGAGCGCCCCGGCGGCGGCACGACCACGACCCGCGCGACGGGCGGACACGCGACCGCGCACGTGGACCGCCCGGCTGCTCTTCGGACCGATCACCCAGCCGAGGTGGGCCCGGCCCGGTTTGTTCGCGCTGCTCGGCGCGACCGCGCTGCTGTATCTGTGGAATCTGACCGTCTCCGGCTGGGGCAACGAGTACTACGCCGCGGCCGCGCAGGCGGGCGCGCGGAGTTGGCGCGCGCTGCTGTTCGGCTCGCACGACGCGGGTAACGCGATCACCGTCGACAAACCGCCCGCCGCGCTGTGGCTGATGGGTTTGTCCGGGCGACTCTTCGGCTTCGGCGAGTTCTCGGTGCTGGTCCCGCAGGCACTGCTCGGCGTCGGCTCGGTCGCGCTGCTCTACGCCGCCGTCCGTCGCTGGGCCGGACCCGGCGCCGGGCTCATCGCGGGTGCCGCCCTCGCGGCGACCCCGGTCGCGGCCTTGATGTTTCGCTACGACAATCCCGACGCCCTGCTCACCTTCGCTCTCATCGCCGCCGCCTACTGCACGGTGCGCGCGGTCGACGCGAACGGCGCGCGCTGGTGGTCGGGCAGTACCGGCTGGCTGGTCCTCGCGGGAGTGGGCGTCGGGGTCGGATTCCTGACCAAGATGTTGCAGGCGTTCCTCGTCCTGCCCGCGTTCGGACTGGTGTTCCTCGTCGCGGCGGCGGGCGGATTCTTCTCGCGGGTGGGCAAACTCGTGACCGCGCTGGCCGCGCTGATCGTGACGGGCGGCTGGTACGTCCTGCTCGTCGAGTTGTGGCCCGCACGCGACCGCCCCTATATCGGCGGCTCGACCAACAACAGCCTGTGGGAGCTGACACTCGGCTACAACGGACTCGGCAGACTGCTCGGCGGACACGGCAATCCGGGCGGACAGTCCGCCCCCGCCGCGGGTGCGCGGATGGGCGGCGCGTTCGGCGGCGACACCGGGATCACCCGGCTCCTGCGGGATCTGATGGCCACCGAGGTGTCATGGCTACTGCCCGCGGCCCTGATCGGCCTCGTCGCCGGACTGTGGTCGACCCGCCGCGCCCCGCGCACCGACCGTGCGCGCGCCGCCCTGATCCTGTGGGGCGGTTGGGTACTCGGCACCGGACTGGTCTTCAGCTATATGAGCGGGGTCATCCACCCGTACTACACGGTCGCCCTCGCGCCGGGTGTCGCCGCGCTCGCCGCCGTCTCGGTGACGCGGCTGTGGGAGCTCAGGGCCGCCGCCTCGGCGCGGATGGTCCTCGCCGCGATGGTCGTCGTCACGGGCGGCTGGGCCTTCGTCCTGCTCGACCGCACGCCGGAATGGCTGCCGTGGCTGCGCTGGTCGATCGTGATCGGCGCGATCGTCGCCGCGGTGGGTCTGCTACCGAGAATCCGGCGGGCTCGTGTGCTGCCCGCGATCGTCGCCACGGTCGGCCTGATCGCCGGATTCGCGGGCACCGCCTCCTACGCGGTGGTCACCACCACCCATCCGCACAGCGGCGGTATTCCGGCCTCGGGGCCGAGGGGCGACGCGTTGGCAGGTGGGCCGCCACCCGGTGGCAGCCCCACGGCGGGGCAGGGGCGAGCCGGTGAGCCCGCCGCCGACGCCCCGCCCGCCGGGCAGCGAATGTCACGAGAGGCGAACCCGGGTCCAGGTGCCGCCACCGGTGGCCCTCCCGGCCCGGGTCCCGACGGCCCTCCCGGCATCGGCCCCAACACCGAACTCGAGGCGCTGGTGCGCGCCTGCGACCGGCGCTGGTCCGCGGCCACCGTCGGTTCCTTCGGCGCCTCCGGACTCGAATTGCGCAGTGGCGCGTCGGTGATGGCGATCGGCGGTTTCAGCGGTCGCGACGACGCCCCGACGCTGGAGGAGTTCCGCGCGCACGTCGCGGCGGGCGATATCGGCTACTTCGTGACGGCGCGGCGTACAGGTCCGCGTCCGCCGCGCCCCGGCGGGGAACGGGAGAAATCGACCGGACAGCAGATCGAGGAATGGGTGGGCGCGCACTACGCGCCACGGACGATCGGTGACGCGACGGTCTACGACCTGACCGCTCCCACACCGTGATCCGGCCACACCGCGAGCCGGTCCCGACGTTCACAGCGAACTCCCAGCGCGCTCGCAGGGTCAGCGCCGCCGACCTTGTCAGCCTGGGAGTATGACCAGGGGATCAACCGTGCCCGAGCCGAGCCCGCGCTCGCGGCTGCGCAGGTGCTTGTCGGCGGTGCCACTGCGGGTGGGGCTGGTCGTCGTGCTCGTCTCACTGTCCGCGCTGGCGCTGGTGGCCACCGGATTCGCCGTCACCTCGGCCCTGAGCCGGTCGCTCACCCAGCGCGTCGACGACCAACTCTCCGATTCGGCGCGCACCTGGGCGATGCCGAGGGCGATGCGGCAGGTCGTCTCCGAGGACGGGCGGACGCAGTGGATTCCGGCGGATATGCCCGGACCGTCTCCGCGGTCCGAATCCTCCGGTGACCAGCCACGGCGGTTCTTCGAACTGCGCACGGGCGTCGACGGGCAGATCTACAACCAGCTCGCGGGCGGCACCGGCGAGCTGCCCGATCTGAGTGCGGGGCAGGGGCCGGGCCCGGTCACCGTCGGCTCGATCGGCGATTCGAGCGCGCACTGGCGGGTGCTGACCGTGTCGAACCAGTACGGGTCGACCACCATCGGACTGCCGCTGACCGACAACCAGGAGACGGTGTCGCGTCTCATCTATTTCGAACTCGGCACCGGCGCGCTGGCTCTGCTCGCGCTCGGCGTGGTCGGCTACCTCGCCGTCCGGCGCAGCCTGCGGCCGTTGCTCACGGTCGAGCAGACCGCGGCCGCCATCGCGGGCGGTGACCTGCACCGGCGAGTTCCGGTGCGCGGGGTCGACACCGAGGTGGACCGGCTGGCGCGGTCGCTCAATGTGATGCTCACCCGGATCCAGCACGGCGTCGCGGCCACCGAGGCCTCCGAGGAGGACGCGCGACGTTCGGAGGCGAGGATGCGCCGATTCGTCGCCGACGCCAGCCACGAATTGCGCACACCGCTGACGACCATCCGCGGTTTCGCCGAGCTGTATCGCCAAGGGGCGAGCAAGGATCCGGAACTCGTCCTGCGCCGCATCGAGGGTGAGGCGCGACGGATGGGTCTGCTGGTCGAGGACCTGCTCATGCTGGCCCGGCTCGACGCCGACCGCCCGGTCGAACGCGCGCCGGTCGATCTGCTCGCGGTGGCGGGCGACGCGGTGCACAACGCTGAGGCGATCGACGCCGATCAGCACGCCGTCCCCGGCGCGCGGCGGCGGATCGGGCTGGAGATCGGCGCGGGCGAGGGCACGATGGTGGTCGACGGCGACGAGGGGCGGCTGCGTCAGGTGCTGACGAATCTGGTCGGCAACGCGCTCACCCACACCCCGGCGGGAACGCCGGTGACGGTGCGCCTGCAACCCTCGCGTGACGAAGTGCGCGTCGACGTGATCGATACCGGCCCCGGACTCGAACCGGAGTCCGCAGCACGGGTTTTCGAACGTTTCTACCGGACCGACAGTTCGCGGACCAGGGCCAGCGGCGGCACCGGTCTCGGCCTGTCGATCGTGCAGGCGTTGGTCACCGCGCACGGCGGACGGGTGACCGTCGACAGTGTGCTCGGCGTGGGTGCGACCTTCTCGGTGTCGTTGCCGCGCGTCCCGCGTGCCCATCCACAGGAAACTCCCAGCCGACCCGCAGGATTCGGGGAGGTCGGTCGGCGAAGCTGACGACATGAGCGATACCGCGACCGATCCTCGGACGATCGGCACCGCGACCGCGGCGCCGGTCCTGGATATCGTGATCCCGGTCTACAACGAGGAGAAGGATCTCGCGGGCTGTGTGCGCAGGCTCTCCGCGCATCTGGCCGAGGGTTTCCCCTTTCCGGCGCGAATCACCATCGCCGACAACGCGAGTACCGACGCCACCCTCGCTATCGCGCACGCGCTCGCGGCCGAATACCCCGGCGTCCGCGTCCTGCACCTGACGGCGAAAGGCCGCGGCCGCGCGCTGCGCACCGCGTGGCTCGACTCCGACGCCGAGGTCCTCGCGTATATGGACGTCGACCTCTCGACCGATCTCAACGGCCTGCTTCCGCTGGTCGCGCCGCTCATCTCGGGGCATTCCGATCTCGCCGTCGGCACCCGTCTGAGCCCGAGGGCGCGAGTGGTGCGCGGCCCGAAGCGCGAATTCATCTCGCGCGGATACAACCTGATCCTCAAAGCCGCACTGCGGGCACGGTTCTCGGACGCGCAGTGCGGATTCAAGGCCATTCGCGCCGATATCGCCCGGCAACTGCTGCCCCTGGTGCAGGACGGCGAATGGTTCTTCGACACCGAACTGCTGGTTCTGTCCGAGCACGCCGGGTTGCGGGTGCACGAGGTGCCCGTCGACTGGATCGACGACCCGGACAGCCGGGTCGACATCATCGATACCGCGCGCAAGGATCTGCGGGGCATCTGGCGGCTCGCGCGCGCCATGACGACCGGCGCGCTGCCGCTGAACGAGTTACGTCGCGCGATCGGGCGCGAACCGCTCGTCGACGGCGTGCCGCGCGGCATGGTCGGGCAGGTGGTGCGGTTCGCGATCGTCGGCGCGGTGTCGACGGTGGCCTATACGGCGCTCTATCTGCTGTGGCAGCCGGTTGTGGGTCCGCAACTCGCGAATTTCGCGGCGTTGCTGATCACGGCGATCGGCAACACCGCGGCCAACCGGGCTTTCACCTTCGGCGTGCGCGGGTCGGCCCGCGCGCTCGCCCATCATTTCCAGGGACTGCTGATCTTCGGCTTCGGGCTCCTCGTCACCAGCGGCGCGCTGTTCGCGCTGCATCGCTGGGCGCCCGGTGTGCCGGTGCAGTGGCAGTTGCTCTCGCTGGTCTCGGCCAATCTGGTCGCGACGCTGCTGCGCTTCGTCGGGCTGCGCTGGGTGTTCCGCGAGGGTTCGATCGCCCGCCGCTGAGTGCGGCCGCGGCGTCGCTTTACGGTGTCGCGGAGCCGGGGTAGTGTTCCAGCACACATATTATGTGAACGAGCATTCTTGTATGTCCGAGTACTACCCCGGCCGACGAGAGCGCCGGGCCCCCGAGGGCGGCCCGGTGTCCGACGTGACAGATACAGCCCCTCTGTCCAGTGTTTTCGGCACCTCCGCACCGGCCGGGACGGAGAGGAACCCATGGCTTCGACGGCACTCACGGCCCGGCAACGGGCCGCACTCGAGTTGATCTGCGATACGTTCGCGCCCGGCGACGGACTCGGCCTGCCGGGCGCGGCCGAGTTGAACGTCGCCGACGTGGTGGTTCGGCTGCTCGCCCGCAATCCGAGGGCCGCCGAACTGAAACAGGTCGCGACACTGCTCGGTCTCTGGGACACACCGCTGATGGGCCTGCTCGCCGGTGCGGGACCGCGCCGGTTCTCCGCGCGCTCGCAGGCCGAGCGTGAGCGGTTCCTGCTTCGCCTCGGCGAATCGCGACTGCCCGCCAAACGCGCGGTCTTCCAGGCACTGAAATCGGCCGCGCTGCTGTCGTATTACACGACGCCGGGACCGGCCGGGACCAATCCGCTGTGGAAGGAGATGGGCTACCCCGCGCCGCCGGGTGCGCTGGCGTCCGCGCCGAAGCCCGCGCTCACCCCGCTGCGTCCGTCCGAGGCGACCACCTACGACTGCGATGTCGTCGTCATCGGGTCCGGCGCGGGCGGTGGCGCGGCGGCGGCGGTTCTGGCCGAAGGCGGACTCGACGTCGTCGTCCTGGAACGCGGCGGCTACTACGACGACGCCGATTTCGGCACCGGCGAACTCGACGGCCTGCTGAATCTGTACGCACCGGGACCGACCGCGACGGCCGAGGGCCAGCTGACCCTCGTCGCGGGTGGATGCCTCGGCGGCGGCACCGTCGTCAACTGGAGCACCTCGCTGCGCACCCCCGACGACGTGCGCGCCGAATGGGCGGGACTCGGCGCGACCCAGTTCGCCGACGAGGAATTCGGCGATGCCCTCGACGCGGTGGAACGCCGCCTCGGCGTCACCTACGACAGGTCACCGCTGTCGGCACGCGACGACGTCCTCGCGCGCGGAGTGGCCGCGCTCGGCTGGGATATCGCCGAACTCCCGCGCAATGTCACCGACGCCTGCGACGCCGGAATCGAGTGCGGGCGTTGCGGTTACGGATGTAGGCTCGGCGCTAAACAGTCGGCGACCAAGACCTGGCTCGCGGACGCGGCCGAGCACGGTGCCCGGCTGGTCGTCGGCGTCGACGTCCGCGCGGTCGAGGTCGGCAACGGACGCGCCGAGGGGGTGCGGGCGGTGACCGCCGACGGTGCCGAGATCCGGGTGCGCGCCCGCGCGGTGGTCGTCGCCGCGGGCGCGATCCAGACCCCCGCGTTGCTGCGCCGCTCCGGACTACGGAACAAGAACATCGGCAAATACCTGCGACTGCACCCGGCATCCGCGGTGTTCGGCACCTTCGACGACGAGGTGCGTCCCTGGGAAGGCGGACTCCAGACCAGGATCTCGCGGAAGCACAGCGATCTGAGCGACGGCTACGGCGTCATCTACGAGACCGGGCCGCTGCATCCGGGAATGCTGGTCGGATTCATGAATTGGCGTGGAGCACAGCAGCATCGGTCGGCCATGCTGGATCTGGCCCGTACCGCCGCGGTCGGCGTCATCACCCGCGATCGCGACCACGGCACCGTCACCGTCGACGGCAGCGGGGAGGCGATCGTGAAATACACGCTGTCGAAACGCGACGCCGCCCATATGCACACCGGAATCGTCGGGGCCGCGCGGATTCTGGAGGCCGCGGGCGCGAAGCGGATCTTCTCCGGGCACCAGCTCGGAGCGGAATACGAACCGGGAGTTCGGGGTTCGCACGCGGAATTCGCCGCGTCGGCCGAGGCCGCGGGCTACGGTCCGGCACAGTGCGGGATGGGCGCGCTGCACATCATGGGCTCGGCCCGCATGGGCGGCTCCCGCGAGGACTGCGCGGTCGATCCCGACGGCGTCACCTGGGAGGTGCCCAATATCGTCGTCGCGGACGCGTCCTGTTTCCCGACCGCGAGCGGTGTCAACCCGATGGTGTCGATCGAGGCGATCGCGTACATGAACGCGAAACGTCTTCTCGCCCGCATGAAATGAGCCGACGATCCGGCGCCACCGTGACGGCGGCGCCGGATCGGCTCAGATCGCTTGGATACCCCGGAGCACAGCGCGCAACAGTTCGGGGTTGCGCGATACCGCGTCCGGTTTGGGATCGGGGGAGCGGTACTTGAGCTGCCCGTCGTCGATCAGGTCACCGACCAGGATCTTTGTCGAGGTCAACGGCAGGTTCAGGTGCGCGGCGACCTCCGCGACCGAGAGCGCCGTGCGGCTGAGCCGCAGGATTTCCGCGTATTCGGGATCGGGCCGCCGTGGTCGCACACCCGCGCTCGCGTTCACCACGAGCGTGAGCATGTCCAGTTCGGGCCGTGCGTTGTCGGACCGCCCGTGTGTGACGGCATACAGGCGCACAAGGGGGCCCGCATCCTCGTCGTACCAGGACTCACGCTCGTCATCACTCATGGTTGTCTCGAGCCGGCCTCATCCAGGGTCGGACGCGGATCGACCGAGAGGTGGGCGCCGACGCGTTGCACGGTCTGGTTCATCTCGTAGGCCACCATGCCCATATTGGCCGTCTCCACGGTCAGCAGGGCCAGGCAGGCGTTCTCACCCGCCGCGGTGATGAACAGCACCGCCTCGTCGAGTTCGACCACCGTCTGGCACACGCCACCGACGTCGAAATGCGCGCCCGCGCTGCGTGCCACACCGTGCAGGGTCGAGGCCATCGCACCGAAACGCTCCGCGTCGGGCTGATCCATCGACCCGCACTGGCCGAGCAACAGACCATCGGTGGACAACACGATGGCGAAACGGACATCGGGCAGTCGCTCGATGAGATCGTCGAGCAACCAGTCGAGGCTACGGGGCTTGGAGGTTGTCACCGGCACCTTCTTGTCGATCGGACTGCTTTGCTGAATTGTCGATTTCGACACGATTGATTCGGCCCTGGCGGGTACCGCTCTCGATCGCCGACATCAGATTGCGCGCTTCGTCGGCCGAACGCGGTCGTGGCATCGTCACGGACCTGGTCGTCTTGGCCGCAGACTCGGCTGCGGCCTCCTCGGCGGCGCGCCTGCGCCGAGGAAGTGCTGGTTTCTCCCCGCCGCTGGGCGGCATCGCTATCGTCCGTTCTGTATTGGCCATACCCGCGGTGACCGTCGAGACCGCCGCGGGCGCGAAGGTCGGCTGCGGTGGCGGGGCCGCGATCGCTGGCCTGCGTTCGACGGGTTCGTCATCGGAGCCGGTGGCGATCAGTGCGGTCGGCACCAGGACGATCGCCTTGATGCCACCGTAGTCGGATTCGGCCAGCCGCACCGAGATCCCGTGGCGCTGTGACAGTTTCGCGACCACGAACAGTCCCAGCCTGGCATCGGTCGACAACGCGGCGACGCTGAAGTCCGGCGGCTCGGTCAGCAACGCGTTGCGTTCGGCGAGTTCGGCCGTCGACATACCGAGACCCTGGTCGGCGATCTCCAGCGCGACACCTCTGCCGACCTGATTACCGGAGATCGCGACCCGCGACTGCGGCGGTGAGAAGGCGGTGGCGTTATCGGTGAGCTCGGCGAGCAGGTGGATGAGGTCGGCCACCGCGCCGCCGGTGATCCGCAGATCCGGCAGCTTTCCCGTATTGATCCGGGTGTAGTCCAGACTCTCGGCCACGGCGCTGCGGACGACGTCGATCAGTGGCACCGGATTGCGCCAGCGTCGACCAGGCTTCTCACCACCGAGGATGATCAGGTTCTCGGCGTTGCGTCGCGAGCGGGTCGCCAGGTGGTCGAGCTGGAACAGGACGTCGAGTTTGCTCGCGTTCTCTTCCTCGCGCTCGGCTCGGTCCAGCAGTGCGAGCTGGCGGTGCACCATGACCTGGCTGCGATGGGCGATATTGAGGAAGACCGCGTTCACGCCCTCCCTGGTCTTGGCCTCGGCGACGGCGGCGACGACGGCCGCGGCGTGGGCGCGGTTGAACGCGTCGGCGACCTGGCCGATCTCGTCCTTGCCGAAGTCGAGGGGAGCCAGATCGGCGTCCTCGTCGAGTTCGCGGCCCGAACTGAGTCTCTTGATGGCCTCGGGCAGGCGCTGGTCGGCCAGTTCCAAGGTCTCGCGGCGCAGCCTGCGCATCCGGCGGATGAGTCGATTGGCCAGGAACAGCGCGGCGACGAAGGCCAGCAGCGTGACGAAGCCGACCGCGATACCGCCGTACAGGGAGTTGGACGCGGTCTCCTCACCGGAGGCCATGGCGTTGCGGTGCGCTTCCCGGCTCTGGGCTTCCCAGAGTTTGAGCAGATCCGAACGCACATGCGCGGCAACGGTTCCCCACTCGGCGAAACCGAGCGGCAACGCGTTCGCCTGCGCCGTGTTGGCCGACGAGCCGCCGGTGGAGTTGTTCGTCGAATTGTTCGTCGAATTCCGCCCGGCCGGAGGGTCGCTCTCCGGGGCGACCACGCCGCGGCGGATGACGGCATCCTCCATCGCGGTGAGCTGCTGCCAACTCTGTCCGTCGAGGACGGCCTTGAGTTGCGCCTTGCGTTCACCGGTCAATGTGCCTGCGGCGAAGGCCATCTCACCGCGCGCGTCTCCGACGTAGCGAATGAATTCGGTGAGCTGTTCGGCGGAGAACTGATTGGTGAGCAGGCCCTGCGAACCGATCGAACCCGCGCGCGAGACGGCCTCGGCCGCCCGCAGCGGGTGGATCGCCTTGTACAGGTCGACCGCGATCTTGGCGTCCGGCGCGACCTCGGCCGCGAGCAGCGAACCCTGCACGATCGTGTCGATGACGGTACTGAATGCGAGGAAGACCTGCTGGGAGGGCAACGCGCGCGCGTCGATTCCGGCCCGCAGAATCGGAAGTTGTTCGTACAGCTCGGTGTAACCCTCGAGTTCGGATCTCAGGTCGGGACGAAGTAATGCCGCGTTCTCACCCACGAGTTGCAGCGCGGCGAGCGCGTTGTCGGAATTCTTCCTCGTCGCCGCGATATTCTCGCCGACCGCGGGATCGCCCGCCAGGAACAAGATCGAGGCGCCGCGCTCCAACTGGAAGGCCTCGATCATCAGGACCGACGGCTCGGTGGTCGCGCTGGCCAGTTCCGCCCAGTTCTCGGCGTCCTTGCCGTTGTTCACCAGGTAGACCGAAGCCCCCACACCGATGCCGAGCAGAGCGATACTCGGGATCAGCGCGATCGCGAGCAGCCGGGCGCGGACTCCGATAGGACCGTGTAGCTTTCCGCGCTTGATAGCTGTGGTCAAGGTATCGAGGAACTTGCTGTCAAACACCGGTAATCGAGCCTACCTCTGGGCGTTCCCGCCCTCTTGCGACCGGTCGACGGGGACCGGAAACCGGTGTGGCACCGGTTGTATCCCGAGCCACCCTAACGATTGAAGTCACGGTTGCGCAACAAAATGGAAGAGTCAGGTTTAATTTCCTCGCACATCCAGAGGCCCTCGGGAGAGCGTTCGTCGGGGGGTTTCGGTGCGTTCGGGACTCTCGTCACCGTCGGCGACCAGGGTCGTCGGGATGAGAACGATCGCTCGCACGCCGCCGTAGTCGGATTTGCCCAGCCGCACCGAGATGCCGTGACGGGTCGCCAGCATGGCGATGACGAACAGACCGAGATGCGCGTCGCTCGACAGCGCGGCCAATCCGAAACTCGGCGGGTCGGCCAGCATCGCGTTGCGCTCGTCGAATTCGGCGTCCGACATGCCGAGCCCCTGGTCGGTGATCTCGAGGACGACGCCCTTACCCACCGATTGCCCCGACACCCCCACCCGAGTCTCGGCCGGTGAGAAGGCGGTCGCGTTGTCGGTGAGTTCGGCGATGAGGTGAATGAGGTCGGCGACCGCGCCGCCGACGATGCGGATATCGGGTACCCGCCCGGTATGGATCCGGGGGTAGTCCAGACTCTCCGCGACCGCGCCGCGCACCACGTCGATGAGGGGGACCGGGGTGCGCCAGCGTCGTCCAGGCTGCTCGCCGCCGAGGATGATGAGATTCTCGGCGTTGCGGCGGGCGCGGGTGGCGAGATGGTCGAGCTGGAACAGGGTGTCGAGTTTGCCCGGATCTTCCTCGTCGTTCTCGGCGCGGTCGAGCAGCGTGAGTTGGCGGTGCACCATGACCTGGCTGCGACGAGCGATATTGAGGAAGACGGCCTTGACACCCGCGCGCGTCTTGGATTCGGCGACAACCGCCGCGACGGCCGCGCTGTGCGCGCGATTGAACGCGTCCGCGACATGGCCGATCTCGTCGTCGCCGAAATCCAGCGGCGTGCGGACGGCCTCCCTGTCGATATCGCGACCGTCGTTGAGCCAGCGAATGGTTTCGGGCAACCGCTCCTCGGCGAGTGCGAGGGTTTCCTGACGCAGTCGGCGCATCCGGCCGATCAGGCGGTTGGCCAGGAACAGCGCGGCGAGGAAGACCAGCACGGTGATGGCGAGGATCGCCGCACCGCCGTAGGCCGATCTTTCCGCGCGGTTCTCACCGACGGTCGTCGCGTCGGCCTGGCTGTCGCGGCACAGATCGACCCACAACCGGGCCAGCGCCGCGCTGACGGAAGTGGCGGCAGCCTGCCATCCGGCGGCGGATTCGTCGTCGGGCATCTCCTCGGAATCCACGACGCCCCCTCGGAGCATCGCGTCTTCCATCGCGACGATCCGGCGACGATCCGGTCCCTCGGTGATGGCCTCGAACTGTTCGGCGCGGTGACCGGAGACGGCGGAAGCCACCGTGGCCAACTGGGCCCGTGAATCACCGACGTAGCGCGTCAGATCCGCGAGTTGCGCGCCGGTGAGCCGGTCGGTGACCCGCGCGACCGCGCCGACCGCGGCCGCGCGCGAGATCGATTCGCTCGCGCGCAGCAGGAGCATGGCCTGGTACAGGCCCGTCGCGGCCCCGGCGTCCGGGGCGACCTCGGCGGCGAGCAGAGTCGCGGCGACGATGGTGTCGATGACCGTCGAATAGGCGGTGAACACCTGATCGGCGGGCACGGCGCGCGCGTCGATTCCCGAGCGCAGCGCGGGAAGCTGGCTGTAGAGCTGGTTGTAGCCGTCGATATCGGTCGACAGGTCCGGCCGCAGTGCCGAGGCCGCGTCACCCTGCGCCTGCACCGCCGCCAGCGCGGTATCGGAGTTCTTCCTCGCGACCGTGAGTGTGCCGGTGGCGAGTCGGCTCCCGGCCAGGTACAGCATCGATGCACCGCGTTCGACCTGGAACGCCTCGACCATCTGCCGTGCCGGATCGGTTGTCGCGCTGGCGAGTTCGGCCCATTGCCCCGCTTTGCGTCCGTCCTTGATCAGGTAGACGGTCGCACCGGTGCCGATGCCGAGCAGGGCCAGACTCGGAATGAGGACGATCGCGAGCAGCCGGGTCCGTACACCGACGGTGCCGCGCGAACGCCCGCCCTCGGAACCCGCCGCCGTGTCACCACGAATGGAGTTGATACCTGACACCGATGTTCGATCCCCGCCTCTGAGGAATATCCGTCCACATAGCTGTGCACGTCGAGCTGGTCGCTGGCTGCGCGACCGGCTGTGTGGGAAGTCACTCTATCCAGAGAAGTATCAGTTCACCAATAGAATTCGACACTCGAGACGTCGAGAGGGCGAACCTCTCATGCGGGGCGAGAGAGTGCAACGCTGTTCTCGATCATGGAGAATAGCGATTCAATTGTTTCGGCCGTAACGATGCGGTGGTCGATGTCTTGCCTCGCCCTCGCTCACCGGTTCGTATTCGGAGCAGTCGGTAGACGGTGGGCCGCGAACGCAGGAATCGGCGTCCGCGCTGCCGACCCACATCGAGGAGAGCGCTCGACGGATTCAGACCTTGGTTGCGTGACCCGAGTGGCATGCCCTCGGACCGGGACGTGGCAGCGGGGGCTGGATCTGATGCTGCGCAGGAGGGTTTGTCGCCGACGGTGCCGCGGATCTTCGGACTCGAACTCTTCGAGTAAAGATGCCCATCGCGACAACGATGCCGATCGTTGGTAATGCGTTGTGATACTTCGGTATTCGTTCGCAGCATCAGGCAGAGATTCATGTCAGCTGTCCGCCCGACGAGGCCTGGCGGTGACGTGGCCTGGCGGTGACGGAGGAGAACTCCTTCGCGCACCTCAGTCGAGACAGAACTCGTTACCCTCGATATCCCGCATCACCAGGCACGACTCGTTGTATCCATCCGCCCGCAGAAGCCGCACTCGTTCCGCGCCGAGCGCGATCAGCCGTGCGCACTCACCTTCCAGCGCGGCGAGACGTTCTTCACCCACGAGCCCGGTGCCGACCCGCACATCGAGATGCACCCGATTCTTGACGACCTTGCCTTCGGGTACGCGCTGGAAATACAGTCGCGGCCCTGCCCCGGAGGGGTCGACGCAGGCGAACCCCGCACCCTGACGCTCGGGCGGGAGCGAGCGATGGAACTCGTCCCAGCCGGCGAACCCCTTCGGCGGCGGCGGTAGGACATAGCCCAACACCTCGCACCAGAAACGCGCGAGACGTTCGGGTTCCGCGCAGTCGAACGTGACCTGGACCTGTCTGACCGGTGCCATCGATCCCCCATGAACGTTGTCGAGCCTCGAATATTTTTTAGCGGGGACAGGATTTGGACCCGCGATCTCTGGGAGATGCTGTCTCCGCGCCCTTCCGTTCAGAGAATACCGAACCACGCTGGTCGGGCCGGGGCGCGGAAAAACTCCTGATGGCTGCGGCGGTGGGCTGGCGGTGGACGGTGCGGCGGTCGACGCCGTAGCCGCGCGACTTGCGCGACAACGTCATCGCGTTCGAGTTGACAACTCGGTCACACGCCCCAAAGGGTATGAGGTGGTTGTTTATACGTTCGGGGGGTATATGCGGGTTCGATCGACGCGCGGCGATCACGCCGAGGCGCGGTGATGGCCACTGAGGGTTGGCTCGATCACTACGATGATCCTGACGAGTATTGGGATGACGAACCGACGCCGTTTGTACCCAGCCGACGGCGACAAGTCCGACTGGAACCCCGGTGCTACGACGGTGGTGGCCCCCGGATGACAGCGTTCAGGTGGATTGTGCCGACAGCGCTTGTGCTGCTTCTTTCGGGATGCACGCCCGACGGACCGGGTTCCGATGACCCGGGGACCAGGTCATCGGCTGCGATATCGACGCCACTTTTCGAATCGAGTTCGGTCACCCACGGCCAACTGTGTGATGCGGTTGTCCAGTTCTACGATCTGGAACTCGATATCGCCGATTCGCGAACGTACCCGCTGGACAACCGGGATGCCCTGATGACATCAGGTGGGCATTGTCCGATTCGCCAGGGAATGAGCCTGATCGGATACTGGCAGTCCCGCGCGGACTCGTCGCCGGATCCTACGGAGGGTCTCGCGGAATTCACCCGCACGATCGAAGCCGGGCGAACGGTACGGGTGGCCGATTCCCGGTCGGAGCACGGTACGCAGAGCGTGAAACTCGCGACGCGGGTGGGCGAATGGAACGCGCAGTTCGAGATACATCAGAAGCGGGAGACGGCAACGCAAACCGCACACGGCCCCCTGGTCATCACCGATCGCCAGATCGATTCCGCCGCGCGTTTCCTGGTCGACATCACGACTCGACTGGATGCCGGGCATTGGTGAAGCTCAGCTGTCGCCCCTGTGCTGGGATGCGAAGTCGCCCGGTCGTTCCACGGCATGGTGCGCGTGGCGTTCGTCGGTGTCGAACCTCAGCCTGTCCGCATGCATCTCGAGAGCCCTACGAGCAGGGGCTCGACCACCTGTAGCGATCGAATAGCGCTCGGTAGGTGCGAGTGCGCCCCGGACGCCGGGCCTGCGTAGCAGCCCGTGTCGCCTCTGCGACTCGGTACTGTCGTGTTCCTAAAGCAAAAGGACCAGTAAAGGGCTTCCACTACGAAAATAGTTCAGGCCGGAGAGAAAATCTCTCCGGCCTGAACTTTTGTAGCGGGGACAGGATTTGAACCTGCGACCTCTGGGTTATGAGCCCAGCGAGCTACCGAGCTGCTCCACCCCGCGTTGGGTAAGACCAACCCTACACGGGGGGTCGTGGAGCGCCTAATCGGCAGGTCAGGCGAACTTTATGCCCTGCGCGAGAGGTAGTTCGGCGGAGTAGTTGACGGTGTTCGTGGCGCGGCGCATATAGGCCTTCCACGAGTCCGAACCGGATTCGCGTCCGCCGCCGGTCTGCTTCTCGCCGCCGAACGCGCCGCCGATCTCCGCGCCGGAGGTGCCGATATTGACGTTGGCGATGCCGCAGTCCGAACCGTCTGCGGCCAGGAACCTTTCGGCCTCGCGCTGGTCGGTGGTGAAGATCGAGGACGAAAGTCCTTGCGGCACCGCGTTGTGCAGGGCGATGGCGTGCTCGAGATTCCGATAGGTGAGTACGTAGAGGATCGGGGCGAAGGTCTCCTCGCGCACTACCGCGGTCTGGGCGGGCATGCGCACGAGGGCCGGGCGCACGTAATTCCCGTTGTCGCCGAAGACCTCGACGCGCTCACCGCCGCACACCAATTCGCCTTCGTCGGCGAGCGCGCGTTCCAGTGCGATCCGCATGTTGTCGTGGGCCGCCTGGTCGATCAGCGGTCCGACGAGCACGCCGTCGTCGAGCGGGTTGCCGACGCGCAGTTGCCGATACGCGCGCTCGATCAGCGCCGTCAACGGTCCGGCGACGTCGGCGTGCACGATCAGTCTTCGCAACGTGGTGCATCGCTGGCCCGCGGTGCCCGCCGCCGCGAAAACGATGGCGCGGGCGGCCAATTCGAGGTCGGCGGAGGGGGTGACGATCGCCGCGTTGTTGCCGCCGAGTTCGAGCAGGCATCGGCCGAAGCGTTGCGCGACGCGTGGCGCGACGATCCGGCCCATGCGCACCGAGCCGGTGGCACTGACCAGGGCGACGCGCTCGTCGTCGACCAGCCGTGCGCCGATCCGGGAATCGCCCTGGATCAGCTGGTGCACTTCGGGATCGACGCCGACGTCGACGGCCGCGCGACGCAACAGGGTGTGGCAGGCCAGCGCGGTCAGCGGTGTCGTCTCCGACGGCTTCCACACCACCGTGTCACCGCACACCAGCGCCAGGGCCGTATTCCACGCCCACACCGCGACGGGGAAGTTGAAGGCCGAGATCACGCCAACCACACCCAGCGGGTGCCAGGTCTCCATGAGTCGATGTCCCGGCCGCTCCGACGGCATGGTCCGGCCGTAGAGCTGACGCGACAGACCGATGGCGAATTCGCAGATGTCGATCATCTCCTGGACTTCACCGACCGCCTCCGCGCCGATCTTGCCCGCCTCCAGCGTGACCAGCTCGCCGAGTTCGGTCTTGTGCGCCCTCAGCAGTTCGGCCAGTCGTCGCACCACGGCGGCGCGGCCGGGAGCCGGTACCGTGCGCCAGGCGTCGAACGCCGTCGCGGCGCGGGTGATCGCGGCGTGGGCCTGTTCCTCGGTGTCGGCCCGGATCGTCAGCAGTTGCCCGCCGGTGATGGGCGTGCGAACCGTGAGGTCGCCGGGACCCGGGATCTCGGCGCCGAACCCGCGCAATAGCACGCGCGTCCGTTCGGCGAGTTCGGGGGTGAGCTGATCGCTGAGTGTCTGTGTCATCGCTTGCTCCGCTGCGCCTTTGGTGCTGCCATGTTGCCGGATGTGAACGAGTCGACGTTTCCGCCACGAGTAGCGTTCGCTGGGTTAGCCTTCCGTGATGGCGGATACACCGGCAAGACCCGTACTCGATGACATAGATCGCCTCTTGATTCGTGAACTGATGGCCGATGGTCGCGCCACCCTGTCGAACCTGGCCGAAAAGGCGAGCTTATCGGTGTCGGCCGTGCAATCGAGGGTGCGCAGGCTGGAGGCTCGCGGAGTGATTCGCGGCTATACCGCGCACGTCGATCCAGAGGCTCTCGGGCAACTGCTGTCCGCATTCGTCGCGATCACTCCTCTCGATCCGTCGCAACCCGACGACGCCCCCGCGGTGCTTCAGCACGTCCCCGGAATCGAGGCGTGCCACTCGGTAGCGGGTGACGAAAGTTACGTGTTGCTGGTGCGGGTGGCCTCGCCCCGGCACCTCGAGCAGTTGCTCCAGGAGATCAGGGCGACCGCCAACGTCAGGACTCGAAGTACCATCATTCTGCAGACATTCTACGATAAGTAGCCGTTGACGCTAATTTATCCGCCTTCCTGTAGAGAAAGCGTAAATATTCTCGTACCCTACCGGTGTGACCATCGAAATGGAGCGCACCCGGACGGGCGGTGACACGACCCCGGTCACCCCCGCGACACGCGTACACGAGATCCTGTCGGCCCATATCCTCGCCGACGGATTCGACCTGGTGCTCGACCTACGGAAGTCCAGGGGCTGCCTGCTCGTCGACGAACGAGACGGCAGTACCTACCTGGACATGTTCGGCTTCTTCGCGTCCAACGCGTTGGGCATGAACCATCCGGCACTGGCCGAGGACGGCGAATTCCGCGAAGCCCTCACCACGGCGGCGCTGAACAAGCCGAGCAACTCCGACGTCTACACCGTCGAGATGGCCCGCTTCGTCGACACGTTCGCGCGTGTACTCGGCGATCCGCGGCTACCGCATCTGTTCTTCATCGACGGCGGCTCGCTCGCCGTGGAGAACGCGCTCAAGATCGCGTTCGACTGGAAGAGCAGACATAACGAAGCCAACGGCCGACCGGCCGAACTCGGCACCAAGGTGGCCCACCTGACCGGCGCCTTCCACGGCCGCTCCGGCTACACCATGTCGCTGACCAATACCGATCCCGTCAAAACCGCGCGCTTCCCGAAATTCGACTGGCCCCGCATCGAGACCCCGTATCTGGCCGACGACCGCGATATCTCGGCAGCCGAGGCGACCGCGCTCGCGCAGCTCGGCCGCGCCTTCGCCGAAAACCCGCACGACATAGCGTGTTTCATCGCCGAACCGATCCAGGGCGAAGGCGGGGACCGGCACATGCGCCCGGAATTCCTGCTGGCCGCGCAGCGGTTGTGCCACGACAACGATGCCCTGTTCATCGTCGACGAGGTGCAGACCGGGGTCGGCATGACCGGAACCACCTGGGCCTACCAGCAGTTGGGGCTCGAACCCGACGTGGTCGCCTTCGGTAAGAAGACCCAGGTCTGCGGTGTGATGGCGGGCGGACGCGTCGACGAGGTGCCCGACAACGTGTTCGCGGTCGGCTCCCGGCTCAACTCGACCTGGGGCGGCAACCTCACCGATATGGTCCGCACCCGCCGCATCCTCGAGGTGATGGAACGTGATCACCTCGTCGACGGCGTCGCGCCGCTCGGCGCGCACCTGCTGGAACGGCTGGAGAAGTTGGCCGCGGCCCATCCACGCGTCACCGAGCCCAGGGGCCGCGGACTGATGTGCGCGATCACCCTGCCGTCGGCCCGGCTGCGCGACGAACTGCTGACCGCGCTCCGGGAACGCGAGCACATCATGATCCTCGGAACGGGGGAGCGCGGTATTCGCTTCCGGCCGCCGCTCACCGTCACCGTCGAGGAACTGGACGCCGCCGTCGACGCCATCGAACGGGTGCTCGCGACGGTCGACTGAGACTGTCGCGACCACTCGGACCCGGAGGGTGCGCTGGTGGACGATGCCGTGGATCCCGGCGCTCAGACCGGGCGCAGGCCGAGCGCGCCTTCGACGAAACGCCGCACCGTGGTCAGGCCGTCCTCCAGCGCCGGTTCGTACCCTTCGCGCGCCCACCCGGTGATCCGCGCCGAACCGTCCGCCGCCGGGGTGGCGCCGACCTCGGCGACCATCTCGGCCGTCGTCGGCTCGCACACCGCCCAGGAGTAGTGGGTCTCGTTGTCCCACTGGGCCGTTCGTGTGGCGATGTAATCCGGATCGGTGACGCCGCCCGTCGCGAGGGCCGGGCGGTCGTCGATCCGGTCGTCGGCGCGCATCGCCCGCAGGTACCAGCTGCCCGCGTTGATCTCGATGGGTTCCATCAGCCTCTCCCGGCGCCGATACGCACCCGCGGTTTCTCGTCCACGAGGCAAGGCTAGCGCGGCCCCCGACAGCTCGACCGAGGCGACGTCGGGCAGGTCACACGGTTCGCGCTGTTCGCCGGGCCCGGGCGGGGCTAGGCTCCAAGTGGGGCCGGGGAGTGCGGCGGCAATGCCGTGAACTGGTCTTTCGTTGGCGCGCTCGGACATTCGCGAGCCGGATCGGCTCCAGCGGCGCACGTCAACGGTGACTGGGAGGTTCGCGATGGGCGACGCTCGGTTCGGTCGCTACCGGCTGCAACGGCTGCTCGGCAAGGGCGGAATGGGCCAGATCTGGCTCGCGCGCGATCCGGAAGGGCGACGGGTCGCGCTGAAACTGCTGCCGCCGGAACTCGCCGCCGACGCGAGCTACCGCATCCGCTTCGAGCGGGAAGCCGAACTCGCGACGGCGCTGCGTGATCCGCACCTGGTGTCGATCCATCGGCACGGCGAGGTCGACGGTCGGCTGTTCATCGATATGGAATACATCGAGGGCACCGACCTGGAGGCCAGGCTGGCCGCGGGAGGCCCGATGGCCGCGCCCGAGGCCGTCGACATCCTGGCCCAGGTGGCCGCGGCGCTTGACACCGCGCACCGGGCCGGACTCGTCCACCGGGACGTGAAACCGTCCAACATTCTCGTGCGACCGGACGGATTCACCTATCTGATCGACTTCGGCATCGCCCAGCGGGCGGGGCAGACGGGCGTCACCGCGGCCGGATTCGCCATCGGCACCTGCGCGTACATGGCTCCCGAACGCTTCAACGGCAGGGCCGATGCCCGCACCGACGTCTACTCGCTGGCCTGTGTGCTCTACGAATGCCTGACCGGGCAGCGCCCCTACGGCGACGCCGACCCGGCCCAACAGATGCACGCGCACCTCATGATCGCCCCACCCCGCGCGACGACCGTCGACCCGACGATCACACCGGCACTCGACGCCGTCATCGCCCGCGCGATGTCGAAGGAACCGGCGGACCGCCACCCGAGCGCGGGTGAGTTCGCCCGCGCCGCACGGGCCGCGATCGGCCGGTCCCCCGGACCGGACGGTGAATCCGGCGTGGCGGGTGTCCCTCGCCCGTCCGCGCGCGAGGACAGGAACCCACCGCCGAGCGACGTCCCGTCGCCCGGGTCCACGTCGGCGGGAGCACCGCCGGGAATCCCCGCGGACGATCCCGCCCGGGTCCCGCCGTCGACCGAGCTCATCACCGACGCGCCGACCCCGACGCGGGTGGACCCACGCCCGCTGCCACCGGTGCGCGCCGATCCCACACCGGCGCAGCGGTATCCGGTGAACGAGACACCGGGGCCCGAGCCGACGAAGGTGATGCCCGCGCCGGGACCGACGCCGACCAGGGTGGAGACCCGCCTCGATCCGGCCGCCGGTGCCGCGCTCGCCGCGAGCTATCGGCCCGTTCCTGCGGTGTACCAGCCGAATCCGTATTTCCGCCCGCCGGTCCGGCCCGCCCCGCCGGTGCCGCGGCCCTACACGCGTCGACCGCCCGCGGCCAAGAGTCAGTGGGGTGCGGTGCGGTGGCCGTCACGGGGACCGGTACCGGTGACCCCGCCACGGCGTCCGGCACCGCGTCGCCGGGTGCCGAAGCGGCGGCGCGGTGGGGTGCTGAGGAAGGTGATCGGTGCGCTGGTCGTGATCTTCCTGGCGCCCTTCGCCTTCGCGGCTGGGTGTTTCGCGCTTATCGCGGGTGGCAGTTCGGGTGGCTCGGACAGCGCGCGTCCGCCCGCCGTAGCCGACGAGAATCCGGGATCGGGTTCGGGTGATTCCGGCCCCGCACCGGCGGGCGCGGCGGTCCGGGACGGCAAATTCGAGTTCGCGGTGACCGGCATCGAATCGGGCGTCGACCGCGTCGGACTGCAATCCCCGAAGGGCACCTACCTCATCGTCACCCTCGCGGTGCGCAATATCTCCGACGAGACGAAATGGTTCCTGCCGTTCGGGCAGAAACTCGTCGACAGCCGGTCCCGCGCCCTCGACCACGACACCACCGCTACCGCATGGCAAACCTTCGGACACGGCCAGGGCTACTCGTTCGAACTGGCTCCCGGCGCGTCCGGCACCACCCAATTGGTCTTCGACATCCCCTCGGACGCGACCCCGAACCACCTCGAACTCCACGACTTCATCCTGTCCGACGGAGTCTCGGTCTTCCTCTGGTGACCGTCCGCGCGGCAGGCCCGTAGACCTGTCGACTCAGGCGGCGGCGACGATGGCGCCGAGGGTGGCGTGAGTCGCGCGCCGACCGATTTCGATGGCCGTCGTGAGCAGGTCGGTATCGCGGCAGGCGCTGTCGATATCGGGGGAGCCGACGGGGGGATGGATCTGGAGGGCGGCGGTGGTCAGTGCCGCGGTGAAGCGGTCCTCGGCGCCCTGCTGACCGGTGCGGGCCAACCACGCCCGGTACGCGCCGGGAGCGCGCAGTCGCAGGTAGCCGCCGCCGACGATCTGGTGCAGGCGGGAGGCGGGCGGTCGGTGTTCGTCGAGGCGTCGGGTCCGCAGGATCAGCGAATGGGTCGCGCCGTCGCGGACCGCGAGACGGATCGGCACCGACTCGGCGAGACCGCCGTCGAAATACAGCGACGAGCCGAGTGCGACAGGCGGTCCGGCCAGAATCGGCAGACCGGCCGAGGCGCGCAGGGCGGTTTGCAAGGTGGCCTGGTCCACGATGTGCGGATGCAGGTCCACCGCCAGTCCGGTGCGGATATCGGTGGCGACCGGGTGGAAGGTGGTGGGGTTGGCGAGGATCGCCGGGAAGTCCATCGGCTCGATACCCTCGTAGACCTGGTGTACCAGCCAGCGCAGATCGAAAGCGGGACGTCCGCGCAACATCCTGGCCGGATACACGGTGCCGCGCATGATGTCGGGATCGGTCCACGTCCGCATCCCGGGCACGACCCGGCCGGACAGGAACCACGCGCCGTTCAACGCCCCCGCCGACGTGCCGTACACGGCGTCGAAAACCCCCGAGAGCCCGAGTTCCTCCAGCGCCTGCACCATGCCGCCCGCGTACACCCCGCGGCTGCCGCCACCTTCGATGACGAGCACCAAGCGGTGTCCGTCCGCCCGGCTCGCCGTATCCCGGCGGGCGCGGATCACCTCCGCCACGGTGGGCCCGATCGACGAACTGCTCACCGGCTCACGATACGACAGCGACGCGAGCACCGCGCAGCGCCCGTCTCGTGAACCAGGGAAACGCGAAAGCGGGCGTCGACTCGGAAGTCCACGCCCGCTCTCGCTGTGACCTGCGGCCTACTTGATCTCGGCCAGCACCGTGCCCTGGGTGATGGCGGCGCCCGCCTCCACCGACAGTCCGGTGACCACGCCCGCCTTGTGCGCGTTGACCGGGTTCTCCATCTTCATGGCCTCGAGCACCACGATGAGATCGCCCGCCTCGACGGACTGGCCCTCTTCGACGGCGACCTTGACCACGGTGCCCTGCATCGGCGCGGTGACCGAGTCACCGGAGGCGGCGGCACCGCCCGCGCCACCGCGCTTACGCGGCTTGGGCTTCTTGCGGATGACACCGGTGCCGTTGCTGCCCGCACCGCCACCGACGGAGAAGCTGCCGGGCAGCGAGACCTCGACGCGACGGCCGCTGACCTCGACCACGACCTTCTGCCGCGGCAGATCGTCGTCCTCGTCCTCGGTCACGCCGGCCGGGGTGTAGGGCTCGACCGAGTTGACCCACTCGTTTTCGATCCACTTGGTGTAGACGTCGAACTTCTCGCCGTCACCGATGAACGCCGGATCCTCGACGATCGCCCGGTGGAACGGGATGACCGTGGCCAGACCCTCGACCTCGAACTCGGCGAGCGCGCGCCGGGCCCGCTCGAGCGCCTGGGTGCGGTTCTCGCCGGTGACGATCAGCTTGGCCAGCATCGAGTCGAACTGTCCGCCGATGACGCTGCCCTGCACCACACCGGAATCGACGCGCACGCCGGGGCCGGTGGGCTCGCGGTACACCGAGACCGGGCCGGGGGCGGGCAGGAAGCCGCGGCCCGCGTCCTCGCCGTTGATGCGGAATTCGAACGAGTGTCCGCGCGGGGTCGGGTCCTCGGTGATGGACAGCTCGTGACCCTCGGCGATCCGGAACTGCTGACGCACCAGGTCGATGCCCGCGGTCTCCTCGGTGACCGGGTGCTCGACCTGGAGGCGGGTGTTCACCTCGAGGAACGACACGGTGTCGCCCTGCACGAGGTATTCCACGGTGCCCGCGCCGTAGTAACCGGCCTCCTTGCAGATGGCCTTGGCCGAGGCGTGGATGCGCGCGCGCTGATCGTCGGTGAGGAACGGCGCGGGCGCCTCCTCGACCAGTTTCTGGAAGCGGCGCTGCAACGAGCAGTCACGGGTGCCGGCGACCACGACATTGCCGTGCTGGTCGGCGATGACCTGGGCCTCGACGTGGCGGGCCTTGTCCAGGTACTGCTCGACGAAGCATTCGCCGCGACCGAAGGCGGCGACCGCCTCGCGGGTGGCCGATTCGAAGAGTTCGGGGATCTCCGCGATGGTGTGGGCGACCTTCATGCCGCGCCCGCCACCGCCGAAGGCGGCCTTGATCGCGACCGGAACGCCGTACTCCTCGGCGAACGCGACGACCTCGTCGGCGTTCTTGACCGGGTCCTTGGTGCCCGCCGCCATCGGGGCCTTGGCCCGCTCGGCGATATGACGGGCGGTGACCTTGTCGCCGAGGTCGCGAATCGACTGCGGGGAGGGGCCGATCCAGATCAGCCCGGCGTCGATGACGGCCTGGGCGAAGTCGGCGTTCTCGGAGAGGAATCCGTAGCCGGGGTGGATGGCGTCCGCGCCGGATTTGGCGGCGGCGTCGAGGATCTTGTCGAAGACGAGGTACGACTCGGCCGAGGTCTGACCGCCCAAGGCGAACGCCTCGTCGGCGAGCTTGACGAAGGGGGCTTCGGCGTCCGGTTCCGCGTAGACCGCGACACTGCCGATTCCGGCATCCTTGGCCGCCCGGATCACGCGCACGGCGATCTCGCCTCTGTTAGCTACGAGTACCTTCGTGATCCGCGCGCTGGCATGGCTGGGCACTGAGCCTCCTGGTTTGCAATCTTCTGGTCGCTTCGCGGGGGTGGGTTGCTGCGCAGGCTCCATTTCCCGTGGTCGACAATTAACGTCTCGGGCGAGTGTAGGCAGTCTGTCAACAGACGCGGAACCCGGATGTACCTACTGGGCAGTAGGTCGTGGATCACAGTGCTGTTTCCGATGTGAGATACGCCCTGGTCCGGCCGGTTTCGGTGTTAACGCTGTCGGCTGCGTCGCGCGGGGGTGACCGGCGCCTCACCGGGCTGCTCACCGGTGGCGATCGGTAGTCGTACCGAGTTGCCCCATTCGGCCCAGGAGCCGTCGTAATTGCGGACCGTCCCGTAGCCGAGCAGATAGGTGAGCACGAACCAGCTGTGGCTCGACCGTTCGCCGACGCGGCTGTAGACGACGACGTCGTCGCGGCCGTCGAGCGGCTCGTAGATCTCGTCCAGTTCCGCGCGGGAACGGAACCGGCTGTGCGTGGTCGTCGACCGGGTCCACGGGATGTTGACCGCGGTCGGGATATGCCCGCCGCGCAGCGCCGCCTCCCCGGGCTCGGGGTCGGCCTCGCCCGAGTACTCGCCCGGCGAGCGCACGTCGACGATCGGCTTGCCGAGGTGGAGCAGCACGTCGTCGCGGAAGGCGCGGGCCGAGGTGTCGTCGCGGCGCACCGTCGGGTATTCGGCGCGGGCGGGATAGGCGGGTTCGAAGGTGGTGTCGCGTTCCTCGGAGATCCATTTCTCGCGTCCGCCGTCGAGCAGCCGCACATCCTGGTGACCGAACAGCGTGAACAGCCACAATGTGTGCGCCGCCTGCGCGTTGTTGCGGTCTCCGTAGATGACCACGGTATCCTCGCGCTCGATTCCCTTCGCGCGCATCAGCTCGGTGAATCGGGAGCCGTCGATATAGTCACGGGCGACCGGATCGCTCAGGTCGCCCCGCCAGTCGATCTTGACCGCACCGGGAACGTGGCCGATGTCATACAGAAGGATGTCTTCGTTGGACTCGATGATCTTGAGTCCCGGCGTGCCTATGTTTGCCGACAGCCACTCTGTGGTTACTAGTCGGTGTGGGTGTGCGTAGGAACCGAATGCGGGATGTGGGTCCGGAGCAACGGGCACGATGTTGAGTCCTTCACGCGAGGTAGACGGGCGGTTACAGCGGTTCGGGTAGCAGGGCGATGGTAAGTGTGGGGACGAAAGTGAAACTCGTTTCAGATCACGAATCGGCTGAATGGGCGAATAAATCGCACCCACATCCGATAAAGTCTCTCGGGAGGAGGGGTGAGCTATGTCCGATTCTTGGCCGCGACGTCGACTGCTCGCGATCCTACGTGGCGCCAGCGAACCTCTCGATGCCCAGGAACTGGCTCGCATCACCGGGCAGCACGTCACCACTGTCCGATTTCACCTCGACGTCCTCACCAAGGAATCCCTGGTAAGGCAATTCCAGCAGCCGCCACGCGGTCGCGGCCGTCCGCGTATCGGTTACAGCGCCGTCCAGCGATCTGTCGGCTATCAGGAATTGTCCCAGGTTCTCGCCGACCAGCTCGGCCCCGATCCCCGACGTCGTTCCGAGGCGGCCATCACCGCGGGCCGGGTCTGGGGCGCCAAACTGGACGCGGGCGATCACCCCGTGAAATCACTGGAGGACGCCAAGGACGTCACCGTGACACTGCTGTCCGAACTCGGCTTCGCGCCCGAACGCGATCAGTCGGGTGAGCCCGACGATCAGGTGCTCATCAAGATGACGGCGTGTCCGCTGCGCGATCTGGCGCGCACCCACTCCGAGGTGGTGTGCGGAGTCCATCTCGGACTCATCAACGAAGTACTCGATCGCAACGGTTCGCGCGGCGCGGTGAACGTGCGGTTGCAGCCGTTCGTGGAGCCGGAACTGTGTGTCGTGCGCCTGGAACTCACGGCCGCGCGCCGCACCCTGGAGAATCGCGATACGGCGGCTCCGGGGCGTGCCGAGGGCCCGCCGCTGAACGAGCCGCCGCTGGCCCAGACCTCAGCCGGGCGTGTCGGCGGCCCACAGTTGCGCGATGCCGACACCGACATCGCCAAGCAGGCGGCGAAGCAGTGGTAGTCCGATACCGATGACACTCGACGGGTCGCCGTCGATCCGGTCGACGAACCAGCCGCCGCGCCCGTCGAGGGTGAACGCGCCCGCGACCCGCAACGGTTCCCCGCTGTCGATGTAGGCGTTCAGTTCCTCGGGCTCGGGTTTACCGAAATGCACGGTGGTGGCGCTGCAATCCAGCGCCGAACCCACGATCGCACCGTCCCGTAAGCGCAGTACGCAATGGCCGGTGATCAGATCGGCGCTGCGGCCCGCCATGACGGCCCAGCGCGTCCGCGCGATCTCGGGGGTGTGCGGTTTGCCTTGGAGTTCGCCGTCGACAAGCAGCATCGAATCGCAGCCGACGACGACGCTGTCCGCGCCGAGTTCACCCGTTCCGGCGGCGAGGAATCCGGCCGCGACGGATTCGGCTTTGGCCCTTGCCAATTCGACGACGACCCGGTGCGGCGGTGTCCCCTCCGGCAGTGCGGCGGCGACGGCGTCCTCGTCCACGTCGGAAACGAGGACGACGGGTTCGATACCCGCCGAGCGGAGTACTTCCCGGCGCGCCGGAGACGCGGACGCGAGAACGAATCGCGTCACGGCCGCGCCCCGGGGGCGTGCGGTTCGGTCACGGCGTGCCGGAAGGGCACGACCTCGATCGTTGGCTCGTCGCGCCCGGTCACGTCAGCGCAGATGTGACAGCTGTGGGAAGGCGTACGGGGAGAACGGCGACGTGCCGCGGTGCATCAGGGTCGGTCGACCCCAGGCATCCGACGGACCACGGTCGGCGCCCGACCCGTCACCGCTGGCCGCGGCGGCGGCGAACACACAGACCAGCGCGGCGATCTCGGCGTCGCTGGGGGATCCCTTGACGATGCGGATGAACGGCTGCTCGCCCGCGCCGTCGGCGGCCGCTGTGGCCTCCGATACCGCGTCGACCTCCTCCGCGATCGGGTCGACTGTGAGCTCCAATTCGGCGGTGGTCAACAGTTCTTCTTCTGCCACGGTCGTCACAGTGCCAGATCCTCTCTCTACCTCGATCAGGCGTCCAGCCCTCGGTACACCCATGCTCGATGTCTCCGGATGATGTGATGGTCATCCTCGGATCCACTCATCGCATCATCTACGACAAGTGTGCGCGGCCTACCGAGGGTATCGCGCAATCACAGCGGGATGTTGCCGTGCTTCTTGGGCGGCAGGGTCACCATCTTGCGCTCGAGCAGACGCAGCGCCGACACGATCTGACCGCGCGTGTGCGACGGCGGGATGACCGCGTCCACGTAGCCGCGCTCGGCGGCGACGTAGGGGTTCACCAAGGTGTCCTCGTACTCGTTCTGGAGCTCGAGACGCAGCGCGTCGACGTCGTTTCCGCTCTTCGCGGCCTCTTGCAGCTGCTTGCGGTAGACGAAGCCGACGGCGCCGGAAGCGCCCATGACGGCGATCTGCGCGGTGGGCCAGGCGAGGTTCACGTCGGCGCCCATGTGCTTGGAACCCATGACGTCGTAGGCGCCGCCGTAGGCCTTGCGGGTGATG
This sequence comes from Nocardia noduli, assembly GCF_019038455.1. Taxonomy (NCBI): domain Bacteria; kingdom Bacillati; phylum Actinomycetota; class Actinomycetes; order Mycobacteriales; family Nocardiaceae; genus Nocardia; species Nocardia noduli. Next base: position 11,175 of record NZ_JAFMPL010000042.1, on the reverse strand, counting down.
ATCGTGATTTTGCCCACAGTGGCCTCGCCGTAGGCGTAGAGCAGCTTGGCCCCACGCCGGATGATGCCGTTGTATTCCTGGCCGGTACCGGGCAGGAAGCCGGGAACGTCGACCAGGGTGATGATCGGGATGTTGAACGCGTCGCAGGTGCGCACGAAGCGCGCGGCCTTCTCCGAGGCGTCGATATCGAGGCAGCCCGCGAACTGGGTAGGCTGGTTGGCGACGATGCCGACACTGCGGCCGTCGACCCGGCCGAAGCCGACGATGATGTTCATCGCGCGCTCGGCCTGGACCTCGAGGAATTCGTCGTCGTCGAGCAGTCGCCGGATGACCTCGTGCATGTCGTACGGCTGGTTCGGCGAGTCGGGGATGATCGTGTCCAGTTCGAGGTCCTCGTCGGTGAGGGAATCCTCGATGGCCCCGTTGATGGGGTCGGTGGCGGGCAGACGCGGCGCTTCGGCGCGGTTGTTGCTCGGCAGGTAGGACAGCAGATCCTTGACGTAGTCCAAGGCGTCCTGTTCGCCGGAGGCGACGTAGTGCGCGACACCGGATTTGGTCATGTGGGTGTGCGCGCCGCCCAGATCCTCCATGGTGACGTCCTCGCCGGTGACCGTCTTGATGACGTCGGGGCCGGTGACGAACATCTGGCTGGTCCCGTCGACCATCACCACGAAGTCGGTGAGCGCGGGGGAGTAGACGTGACCACCGGCGGCCGGGCCCATGATGAGCGAGATCTGCGGGATCACGCCGGAGGCCTGGATGTTGCGGTGGAAGATCTCGCCGTACAGGCCGAGGGAGACGACGCCCTCCTGGATGCGCGCGCCCGCGCCCTCGTTGATGCCGACGAGCGGGCGGCCGGTCTTGAGCGCCAGGTCCATGACCTTGACGATCTTCTCGCCGTAGACCTCGCCGAGGCTGCCGCCGAAGACGGTGACGTCCTGGCTGAAGATGCAGACGTCGCGGCCGTCGATGGTGCCGTAGCCGGTGACGACACCGTCGCCGAGCGGGCGATTGCTGTCCAGGCCGAAATTGACGGAGCGGTGGCGGGCCAGCGCGTCGAGTTCGACGAAGGAACCCTCGTCGAGCAGGGCGAGGATGCGCTCGCGCGCGGTCATCTTGCCCTTCGCGTGTACCTTGTCGACCGCGGCCTCACCCATCGGGTGCTGCGCTTCTTCCAGCCGATTCCGCAGGTCAGCCAGCTTCCCGGCGGTGGTGTGGATATCGGGGGAGTCCGCCGAACCGGAGGCGGACTGCTGCTGGACACTCGTCATGGTCCGGAGTGTAACCAGAGCCGATACTTCTCCGTAACCCAGTCTCGGCTACCCGTCAGTATAAAAACCCCAGCTAGATCAGTTTCCGCCCAGGTCCGGGGCCCGGAATTCCCTGGTCGGTCCGCACGCGAGACTGTGCGATCCCACAACAGATCCGAGTGTTCGTGGTGTCCCCGGGCGGCGAAAATCACTGGCGCGCGCGGCCCGGTCCCGGATACCGCGGAAAGGGCTCCTGGGCGGGATTTCGATCTCGTCGGGTGAATCCGGGTTATCGGGGGCGCGCCGAGTAGCGTGCCCCTGGTGACCACGCCCTCGTCGGAATCGACGCAGCATCGACCACCGTTGGACGCGGAACTCCTGCGTCGTCGCGTCGCCGAGTCGTCGCGGCTCCCGTTCTACTCCCGCGTCGACGTGGTGGAGTCGACCGGATCGACCAACGCCGATCTGATCGCGCGGGCCGGTCGCGGTGACGCCGACAACAGCGTGCTGATCGCCGAGGCGCAGGAAGCGGGACGCGGGCGACATGCCCGCAACTGGGTCAGTCCGCCGCGGGCGCAGATCGCGATGTCGGTGCTGGTGCGCCCGAGCGGGATCGATCCCTCGGTACTCGGCTGGCTGCCGTTGCTCACCGGGGTCGCGGTGGTCGACGCACTGCGCGGCACCGCGGGAGTCGACGCGAATCTCAAATGGCCCAACGACGTACTGATCGGCGGACGTAAGGTCGCGGGCATCCTCGCCGAGGTCGCCAGCGCGGGCGAGGCCCCGGTCGTCGTCATCGGCGTCGGCCTCAACGTCAGCCTGGACGAGGCGGAACTGCCCGTGCCGCACGCGATCTCGTTGACACTGGCGGGCGCTTCCACCGTCGACCGCACCGAGTTGGCCGCGAGCATCCTGCGCGAATTCGCCCGCCGGTTCACCGCATGGCGCGACGCGGGCTGGGATGTCGGTGAGCTGGCCGCCGCCTACCGCGAACGATGCGCGACCCTTGGTAAAGAGGTGCGGGCGGAATTGCCGGGAGGAGAGGTGCTGACCGGTGTCGCCATCGATGTCGATCACAGCGGGCGGGTGGTGATCGGCGATCGCGCGGTCTCGGCGGGCGACGTCACCCATTTGCGCGCCGAATACTGAACACCCGCAACGCGTCACGTGCCCCCACCCGATACGGGTGATGGGCACGCTGCGCGCAGTCGATCCGTTGTCAGACAGGCTGCCCGACTCCGCGGGCGGCCTGCCTGGCGAACATCCGGTCCCGCTGTTCCTCGAACCGTGACGCGTCCTGCTCCAATTTCTGCACGAACGCGCCCAGCTGGTCGCGCGCTTGTTCGCCGCGCTCGGTGAAATCCGCGCGTTCGAAGATATTCCACTTCTTCAGCACCGGAAGCACCACTTCGTCGAGGTGCTGGCGCAGGTCGTAGATGCCGTGTTTGGCCATGAGCACGCCGTTGCGCCGGAAGTTCGGCATCCCCATACCGGGCATGATGAAGAAGGTGAGCACCAGGTTGAGGGCGACCATCGCCTGGTCGGGCACCAGATCCAGCGCCGCGCCACAAATGTTGCGATAGAAGATCATGTGCAGGTTCTCGTCGGCGGCGATGCGCTGGAGCATCCGGTCGGCGACGGGGTCGTCGCAGACGCGTCCGGTGTTGCGGTGGCTGACCCTGGTGGCCAGCTCCTGAAACGTCACGTACGCGACATTGCTCAGGAAGCCGCCCCAGTTCGGCGGCGCGGACACGCCGTTGGTCATGTGGATCATCCTGGCCTGTTCCAGCGCGACCGGATCCACCCCGCGGGTGACGACCAGGTAGTCGCGCATCACGATGCCGTGCCTGTTCTCCTCGGCGGTCCAGCGGCCGACCCAGGTGCCCCACGCGCCGTCCTGGGAGAAGTTGTGGGCGATCTCGCGGTGATAGGAGGGCAGATTGTCCTCGGTGAGCAGATTGGTGATCATCGCGACGCGGGCGATCTCGCTCAGCGCCGATTGCTCGGGAGCCCAGTCGATACCGCCCATCGCGGCGAAGTTACGGCCCTGGTCCCACGGCACGTAGTCGTGCGGATGCCAGTCCTTGGCGATCGAGAGGTGCCGATTCAGATTCTCTTCGGCCACCGGTTGCAGTTCTCGCAGGATTTCGAGCTGGGTCAGATCCTTGGTCACGCGCGCCTCCACGGTTGGTTCGGCATTCGTCGGTCGGATCGAGCAGTCGAGCAGGAAATATCGAGCAGAAACCACTGTGCCTCGCGCCCCGGTCGCCGGGCAGGCGAATTCAACCCCCGCGGCTGAAGATTGTGCAGCACGCCATGGTTCGGTGTCAGGCGTTCGGGCATCTTCACACGGTAGGGTTCCGGCATGGGTTACCCGGAGGATGTGCTCGCGCCGGACGAGCAATTGATACTCCATCGCCATCCGCATTGGAAAATGCTGTTCTGGCCCGCGGTGATATTGCTGGTCGCCACCGCGGTCGCGGGCTTCGCCGGCGGATTCGTCTACCGGACCACCGATCCGCCGACCAGGTCGATCCTGCTGATCGTGGTGCTGGTGCTGTGGCTCGCCGTTCTCGGATGGCGTTGCGTCGCACCGGTTGTCAGCTGGAAGTCGACACATTTCATCGTGACCGAGCGACGCGTGCTCGTGCGCCAGGGCGTGTTGACGCATTCGGGCATCGATATCCCGATGAACCGCATCTCGAGCGTCCAGTTCCGGCACGGGTTGTTCGACCGTCTGCTCGGCACCGGCACACTGATCATCGCGTCCTCGTCCGACGAACCGTTGGAGTACGACGACATCCCGGACGTGCAGGGTGTGCACGCCATGCTGTACCACCAGGTCTTCGAGGTGGAACAGGGGCGCGGCAGCCGCATACCGGACGGTGACTACTGATGATCCGCCGGACGTCGTGACGCGCGTCGATTCCACGGTGGCCGTGCCGGTTGTGCGCGTCGGTACCGCCGCTGTCCGTAATCTGGGACCATGACCGCCGTACTGCTGGCCGAAGACGACGAGGCCATCGCCGCGCCGCTCTCGCGGGCGCTGGGGCGGGAGGGCTACTCCGTCACGGTCGAGAGTTTCGGCCCCGCCGTGCTGCGCCGCGCCCTCGAGGGCAATCACGATCTGCTGATCCTCGATCTCGGCCTGCCCGGCATGGACGGTCTCGAGGTGTGCCGTCAGGTCAGGGCCCGAGGCGCGGATCTGGCGGTGCTGATGCTGACCGCGCGCACCGACGAGGTGGATTTCGTGGTCGGCCTGGACGCGGGCGCCGACGACTACGTCGGAAAACCGTTCCGGCTCGCCGAACTGCTGGCCCGGGTGCGGGCATTGCTGCGGCGCAGCGGTATCGGTGACGAGGCGGTCGAGGTCGGCGGGATCAGACTGGAACCGGCCGCGCGCCGGGTGCTGGTCAACGGCGCCGAGATCGGTCTCGCGAACAAGGAATACGAACTGCTCAAGGTGCTCATCGACCGGGCGGGCCAGGTGGTGCCGCGCGAGACCATCCTGCGCGAGGTGTGGGGTGACGCCGAACTGCGCGGTTCGAAGACCTTGGATATGCATATGTCGTGGTTGCGCCGCAAGATCGGCGACGAGGGGCCGATGGCGGAACGCCGCATCGTCACCGTGCGCGGTGTCGGATTCCGGCTGAACACCGACTGACGTGCGTCGCAGAATTCTGCGTTCCATGCTCACCGTGCTGACCATCACCACGGTGGTGCTCGGCGTGCCGCTCATCTACACCGCCTGGTTGTGGGTGGAGGACATCACCCGCAACGATCTCCAGGATCGGCTCGACCGCATCGCCACCGAGGTGATCAGCCAGGAACAACAGGACGGCATGGTGCGCGGCGGTCTCGACATCCGTTCGGTGGGCGCGCTCGTGCCCAAGGACGGCAAACTCACCGTCGTCTATCCGACGCCGCAGGACAATGCCTCGCGGCTGGATGTCGGCGTGGCCGAGGTCGATGATCCGCTGGTGGAATCACTGTCGATGGGGACTTCGGGGTCGCTTCGACTCGAGGTTCCCGCCGCCCCGATGCACGCGATGCAACGCCAGGCCGTCGCGGTGGTGGCGCTCGCGGTGCTGGTCTCGCTGGCCGCCGCGGCGGCGGTCGCGGTGGTCACCGCGCGCCGGGTCGCCGACCCGCTGCGGGACGTGGCCGCTCGTGCCGCGCGCCTGGCCATGGGCGATTTCCGTCCCGATCCGCGCAGGCACGGCATCTCCGAACTGGACCGGGTCTCCGATGTGCTCGATTCCGCGACCGTGGAGATCGCGGGCCGTCTGCAACGTGAACACGCGCTGGTGGCCGATGTCTCCCATCAGCTGCGCAGCAGACTGACCGCGGTGCGACTGCGGCTCGACGAATTGTCCGCGCATTCCGATCCCGAGGTGGTGCACGAGGCCGAGGAGGCGATGGCCCAGGTCGACCGGCTGACCGAGGCCATCGATGACCTGGTCCGCGCCTCCCGCGACGAGGACGCCGCCGACCGCGACCCGATTCCGGTGATGGACGAACTGAGCGGTGTCGTCGAGGAGTGGAAACATCCGTTCACCGAGGCGGGCCGGACCCTGGTGCTCACCGGCGACCAGTCGCTGAGCGCGCCGATCACCGCGTCGCGGTTGCGCGAGGCGGCGGCGGTGCTCGTCGATAACGCCCTCATGCACGGCGGCGGCACCTGCACCGTCTCGGTGCGGACGGTGCGGCCGGGGAACGCTCGGGAACCGCTGGTGTGCGTCGAGGTGGCCGACGAGGGCGACGGCATCCGCGACGAACTCGCCCCGCACATCTTCGACCGGGGTTTCTCGGCGGGCGGTTCGACCGGTGTCGGGCTGGCGTTGGCCAGGGCCCTGATCGAAGCCGACGGCGGCCGGTTGGAATTGCAGCGGCGCAGGCCCGCGCTGTTCGCGGTCTTCCTCGGCGCGTCCCCGCCGAACCGGCAGGGCGTCGGCACCGTGACCGAACCGCGTTAGTCCTCAGCTGCGGTCGAGATGTTCTTCCTCGAGCAGTTCCTCGAACTCCTCGACGATCTCGCTCATCTCGTCCGGGAAGACCCAGCGGCGCATGGCCCAGAACCGGAACGCCATCTGGAGCAGGTTGCCGATGACGAAGGCGCTGATGAAATCGGCGACGTTCTCGACGGCGAAACTCACATCGGGCTGGCGCAGGTCGAGCCAATAACTGGAGATCCACAGCGGAATATTGCTCAGGATCACACCGACGGCGCTGACGAAGAAGAACAGCAGCGCCTCGTGATGTTTCTCGCGCCCGCCTCGGTTCTTGAACGACCACTCGCGATTGAGAACATAGGAGGCGATGACGGCGATGACGCCGGAGATGATCTTGGCGGTGACCGGTTTCTCGGCCAGGACGGTCCACTTCAACGTGTAGAAGATGCCGCTGTCGATGATGAAAGTGGTGGCGCCGACGATGGCGAATTTGATCAGCTCGTGATGGCGGAAGGCGATCTCCCGGAGGGGCTGGGGGAGGACGCTGACCACGTCGTCGACGAATGACACAAGCGCCGAGTGTACCGGTACCGATCATTGCCACCTGACATGACAAGATTGATCAGCGTGACACCCCGTTCCTTCGATCCGTCCTCGATGCCCACCGTCGCCATGGTCGGTGGCGGCCAGCTCGCGCGGATGACCCACCAGGCGGCGATCGCCCTCGGCCAATGCCTGCGCGTGCTCGCCGAGAACCCGGGCGACCCGGCCGCCCAGGTGAGTTCCGACGTCGTACTCGGCAGTCACAACGACCTCGCCGCGCTGCGCAAGGTCGCCGTCGGCTCGCACGCGTTGACCTTCGACCACGAACACGTGCCGACCGAACATCTGGAAGCGCTCGTCGCCGAAGGGGTCAATGTCGCGCCGCCGCCGGGGGCCCTGGTCTTCGCGCAGGACAAACTGGCAATGCGCGCGAAACTGGCCGAACTCGGTGTCCCGATTCCGGCCTTCACCGCCGTCACCGAACCCGCCGACGCGGTGCGTTTCGGTGATGAGCACGGCTGGCCCTTCGTACTCAAGGCCGTGCGCGGCGGTTACGACGGACGCGGTGTCTGGATGCCCGAGTCCGCCGCGCAGACCGAGGCGTTGGTGACCGAACAATTGGCCAACGGCGTGCTGTTGCTGGCCGAGGCGAAGGTCGCGTTGCGCCGCGAGCTGTCGGCGATGGTCGCCCGCTCGCCCTACGGGCAGGCCGCGACCTGGCCGGTGGTCGAGACGGTGCAGCGCAACGGGCAGTGCGCGGTCGTGATCGCGCCCGCGCCGGATCTGGCCGAGGACTCGGGGGCGGCGGCCGAGACGCTTGCGTTGAATCTCGCGCGCGAACTCGGCGTCGTCGGGGTGATGGCGGTCGAACTGTTCGAGACCGATGGCGGCGAACTGCTGGTCAACGAGCTCGCGATGCGTCCGCACAATTCCGGTCACTGGGGGATGGACGGTGCGGTGACCGGTCAGTTCGAACAGCATCTGCGCGCCGTGCTGGACTACCCGCTGGGCGATACCGCACCGCTCGCACCGGTGACGGTGATGGCGAATATCCTCGGTGCGCCGGAGGCGCCGCGGATGTCGATGGACGAGCGACTGCACCACCTGTTCGCGCGATTGCCGCGGGCGAAGGTGCACATGTACGGCAAGGGCGAACGCCGCGATCGCAAGATCGGGCACGTCAACGTGCTCGGCGACGACGTCGCGGTGGTGCGGGAGCAGGCAGAGCGGGCGGCGCACTGGATGTCGCACGCGGTATGGACCGACGGATGGGATCCGCATGAGTAATCCACTTGTCGGCCTGATCATGGGCAGCGATTCCGACTGGCCGACGATGGAGGCCGCGGCGGAAGCGTTGGCGGAGTTCGAGATCCGGTTCGAGGTCGGCGTGGTCTCCGCGCACCGCACCCCGCAGCGCATGCTCGACTACGCCCGCGACGCCGCGGGCCGCGGCCTGAAGGTGATCATCGCGGGCGCGGGCGGCGCGGCCCACCTGCCCGGCATGGTCGCCTCCGCCACCCCCCTGCCGGTGATCGGCGTCCCCGTCCCCCTCAAATACCTCGACGGTATGGATTCCCTGCTGTCCATCGTCCAGATGCCCGCCGGTGTCCCGGTCGCCACCGTCTCCATCGGCGGCGCCCGCAACGCGGGCCTGCTCGCCGCCCGCATCCTCGGCACCGCCGACCCCGCCCTGCGCGAACGCATGGAAACCTTCCAGGCGAGCCTGGAAAACATGGTCCTGGAAAAGGACGCCGCCCTGCGCGCCCAACTCCTCGGCTAGCCGAGGAGCCCGTCGGATGCCGAAAAAGTCGAACCGACTCCCGGGCGGGGATGGCGGGTCGGCGGGGCCAGTACTGTGGTCCGGTGGCAACTGGCGAGAGCGTTCGGCCCCGGATGGACGACGACGCGGCGCGGTTCCGGTTGACGGTGGTGGATCAGGCGCTGCGGTTGTTCGCCGAACAGGGGTACGAGGCGACGACCGTCGACGAGATCGCGGAGGCGGCGGGGATCTCGCGGCGGACGTTCTTCCGGCAGTTCCGGTCGAAAGAGGATGTGGTCTTCGCCGATCACGAATCGCAACTGGCGCAGGCGTCCGCGTATCTGGAAGCCGCGCAGTGTGATCCGTGGGACGCCGTGTGCGGGGCCGTGGTCGAGGTCTTCGAGAGATTCACCCAGTGGCGCGAGATCGCGGCGCGGCGATACCGGGTGGTGCGGCGGGTGCCCGCGCTGCGCGAACGCGAGATCGTCACGGTCTTCCGCTACGAGCGATTGTTCACCGACTATCTGCGCGAGCGGATGCCCGAGGCGCCGGATCTGGCCAGGGTGCAGTTCACGGCGGCGGTGACGGCCACGCACAACTATCTGCTGCGCCGGATGGTTCGCGGGGAATCGGCGGCGGGCGCGGCGGATCTGCGGATCGAACTGGCCTCGATTCCGCGGGGTCGCGGGCCGGTGCACAGTGACGAGGATCTGGTGGTGGCGGTGTTTCCGAGGGATATGCAGCTGCGGCAGGTCGCCGATCTGCTCGTCCGCAAACTCGGTACGCTGTGACCTGGCGAACCCGCGTCGCTCGGCTCGTCAACTGACACCCAGTGCCATCGAGTATCCCCATGTGGTGTGGAACTTGCGGCGTATACTCGATCGCAATGTGGCACTGAGTGCCGATTACGGATACTCTGCCCAACGCAGCGATCGAGACCACAGACCAGGAGAGTGCCCCCATGGCGGGAAATCCGAACTTCGACCTCTTCAAGCTCGAGGACTTCCACGACGAACTGAGGTCGGCCATCCGCGGTCTCGCGGAGAAGGAAATCGCCCCGCACGCCAAGGACGTCGACGGCAACGCCCGCTTCCCGGAGGAGGCGCTGACCGCGCTGAACGCCGCCGGGTTCAACGCGGTGCACGTGCCGGAGGCCTACGGCGGCCAGGGCGCGGACTCGGTCGCCACCTGCATCGTGATCGAAGAGGTCGCGCGGGTCTGCGGTTCCTCCTCGCTGATCCCCGCCGTCAACAAACTCGGCACCATGGGCATGATCCTCAACGGTTCCGAGGAACTGAAGCAGAAGGTCCTGCCCGATATCGTCAACGGCGAGATGGCCTCCTACGCGCTGTCCGAGCGTGAGGCGGGCTCGGATGCCGCGGGCATGCGCACCCGCGCGCGCAAGGACGGCGACGACTGGATCCTCAATGGCTCCAAATGTTGGATCACCAACGGCGGCAAGTCTTCCTGGTACACCGTGATGGCCGTGACCGACGCCGACAAGGGCGCCAACGGCATCTCCGCCTTCCTGGTCCACAAGGACGACGAGGGTTTCGTCGTCGGCCCGCTCGAGCACAAACTCGGCATCAAGGGTTCGCCCACCGCCGAGCTCTACTTCGAGAACTGCCGCGTCCCGGGCGACCGCATCGTCGGCGAGCCCGGCACCGGTTTCAAGACCGCGTTGCAGACCCTCGACCACACCCGCCCGACCATCGGCGCGCAGGCCGTCGGCCTGGCCCAGGGCGCACTGGACGCCGCGATCACCTACACCAAGGACCGCAAGCAGTTCGGCACCGCCATCGCCGATTTCCAGAACACCCAGTTCATGCTCGCCGACATGGCGATGAAGATCGAGGCCGCGCGCCTGATGGTCTACACCTCGGCCGCCCGCGCCGAACGCGGCGAGAAGAACCTCGGCTTCATCTCCGCCGCCGCGAAATGCTTCGCCTCCGACGTCGCCATGGAAGTCACCACCAACGCCGTCCAACTGTTCGGCGGCGCCGGTTACACCACCGACTTCCCGGTCGAGCGCATGATGCGCGACGCCAAGATCACCCAGATCTACGAAGGCACCAACCAGATCCAGCGCGTCGTCATGTCCCGCGCCCTGCTCAAGGGCTGATTCCGCCACTCACGAGGCGCTTCGTCCGAACCCGGTGCCCGTGGCCGGGCCGTCGGTTGCGACGAACCGTCGAAGCGCCTCGTCGAGACGGATCAGCGGCACCGGTTGCCCGTTCCTAGCGCTCCTGGCGAAGGCCGCCTCCGGAGTGGACGATCCGTGTCCGCAGGCCGCCCGTCCGGGGGCGGCTCAGGCCACCAGGTCGGCGTACTCGTTGTGTTCGACGATGTACTTCTCCACGTACCAGCAGGTGGGGATGACGGTGAAACCCTCGGAGCGGGATTCGTCGAGTGCGAACCCGACCACCGCTCCCGCGACGCCGCGACCACGGAATTCGGGGAAGGTCATGGTGTGGTGGAAGTCGCGCACTTTCGCGTCCTCCCGTTCGGCGTAATCGGCGTACCCGGCGAGGGTGTCGTCGATGTAGATCTCGAAACGGGTGTCGGCGACATTGTGCTCGAGCCTGGTGGTCATGTTCTGACAGAACTCCTCGGTGGTCGGATATGTTCCGGCCCGACCGAGGCCGGGCCACGCTCGAGCCGAGTGTATAGC
>NZ_JAFMPL010000041.1:0-59332 GCF_019038455.1 Nocardia noduli | reverse complement strand
CCCCGACCGCACTCCCGTTTCCCGCAGGCCCACCCGCCGCGGTCGCAGACGATGTGCGCGTCGGGGCGCCCCGCCCCACCCCCGGTTCACGGCGAACCGGGGGTGGGGCCATCCACTCGACAAGTAAGGGAGGTGAATCAATGCTCACCATCGTCTTGGACATCCTGGAACTGGCCTGCCGGCTCGCTCCACTGGTCCTGCCCATCATCGCGCCATTGCTCGGCCTGTAACCGAATCCGGCACTCGTTACCCGAGAGTCGCCTCGCCACAAAGCCTTCCAAACGGAAGCTCTTGATACAGTCCTCCAATATCCGGCCGCGGCTAGCAGCCGGTGCGATCGACATGATCGAGAGACAGTGCCGGGGGCCGAACTCTTGGAATCGCGATCGCGTGTATCGGGGAAGGTCGAAGGGGAATTGTGATCGTGGAACAAAACAGTCAGGCCCTGTCGTTCGCTGATCGGTTCGATACCGAGGCGCTGACGATCGTGATCGAACGCCTGGGCCCGGAGGTCGGCGAACGCATAGCCCGCGATCGGCCCACTCTGTGTGACTTGATCACCGCTTCCCTTCTTCTCGGACGCGACCCCCTCGACCTGTTCGCCGAACAGCGTTCGCGCAACGCGCAGACCGCCCGCTGAGCTCAGTCGCGAACCCCGCGGGCGATCCGTGCGTGTGACCGCGGCACCAGATGGTGATAGCGATGCGACTCCTTTCGAACCCGTAGGTAACAACGATTGCGGCCCGGATGCTGATTGCCAATAGAACATATGTTCGAGTATGGTCGTCGCATCGGCTGGCCCGGGTGGTGGTGTAGTCGCCACTACCCGGACCGATCGAGGCATTGCTGGAGCGGAAGTGGCGAATTGTCGTGACTTCCGCGCGAAGAGCTGTGGTTCTTCGTCGCGATAGCTCGCCCACGGCGGTGCGGTAGGGGCTGCGGCCTACCGGTTTGTCGTATCGCGAACCGGTGGGATCGTGGCGCGATCGCACCACGACAACGTTGTTCGCGGGAGGCTCGCGGGGTGGACCGGCGAGTGTGGTCGGGGACGGTGTGAAGGGGATATGGAACCGTGGATCGGGAAAACCAGGCGTTGTCGTTTACCCACCTGTTCGACGAAGAGGCGATATCCAAGGTGCGTGGTGAACTCGGCGGCGCGGTGGCGGGTCGCCTGAGACGCGACAAACCGACCCTGTGCGATCTTGTTCGCGTATGCCATCTCCTCGGTCGCGACCCCGTCGAACTGTTCGGCTGAGCGGACCTCTGCGAACTCGACAGCCACCACACCGGGCAGGCCACGACAAGCTTGTAGCGGCGCCGTCGTCGTGCTGTCCCCGCCGGCGTTCGCCTCCGTGCCCTGACCACACACAACGCCGCAGCCTCGATCGGCGCCGAGGCTGCACGACTCTTCCCTCTGGAAGCATCTCAAGTTGGCTCGGGCGGCGCGAAATCATGCCGAGTTCGTCTATATCCAGTTGCGGCGCGGGAGATTGCGTTCAGGCCCCGCCGCGCAACCGGTGACGTTCGTGCCGTGCGTCGTCGGCACCGGTTGAAGGCGTAGGTCGACCCAGGTCTGCTGCCGGGCGGTGACCGAACAGTCCTGGTGTACTCAACAACCGTCAGTCACCGGCGAAACGCTCGAGACAGGGATAGGAAACCGCGCGGTGACGGCTCGGCGGCGCGCAGACCTTGCAAGATGCTGCCGATTCCGGAGTCTGCCCCCTTCCTGATCCGATATGGCCCGAAAGGGCACTGAGCAGCCAATCCTGCGCGAGAACCCGAATTGCACGAAGGGAGGCGACTATGTCTGATCCACTGCTCGAACTGCTCGAGGGAGCCGCTCACGACGAGCCCGCCGAGCCACTGACCCTGGACCTGGCGCATACCGCGATGCGTGTCCATCGCGACTGCACGCTCGACACGTGTCGGCGTAAGGCCGCGGCCTACCGTGCTCTGGTCCAAGCGGGACGACTGGTCCCCGACTCGTCGCGGCAGCACTGAAGAAACTCGGCGGTCGGCTGACCGCACCGCCCACAACGTCCTCGCTGTCGTCGAGCCCTGCCCGGCGACCGGGAGTGCGCATCGCGCGTGCCGGGCAATGTTTCGAATCGAAGAGAGAAAGGCAGGACGCCCATGTCGTGGACTGGGGATCCGGTGTGGCTGGCCGATGTACTGCGAGAAGAAGGCCTGCGGGTCGTGGAGTTCTCCGACTGGCGCGAGCGCGGCCACGGCGATTTCGGTGAGATCTGGGGTGTGATCGCCCATCACACCGGCAGCTCACGCACCCCCGCGTCGGAAATCGCCTACGGACTACCGACGTTGGAAGGCCCGCTCTCCCAAGTGCACCTCGCCCGGGACGGCACCGTGACCGTCGTCGCGGTAGGGGTCGCCTGGCACGCGGGTCGGGGAGCGTGGCCGGGTTTGCCGGAGGACAACGCCAACTATCACACGATCGGTGTCGAGGCTGCCAACAACGGCACCGAGGGCTGGTCGAGCGCGCAGTACGACGCCTACGTGGGATGTTGCGCGGCGATTCTGCGCAGGCTGGGCCACGGTGCCGATCGCGTGATCGGCCACAAGGAATGGGCCGGACCCAAACAAGGTAAGTGGGATCCCGGCGCCATGGATATGGATCTCTTCCGCGCCGATGTCGCGGATCGTTTGAAAGGCGGTGCGCTGATGGCGCTTTCCGATCCCGAGCAACGCGAGTTGCTCGACAAGTTGCGCAGGGTGCATTTCGAATTGACCTACGGCTTCCAGTCACGGGTCTCCGATTCGGAGTACCGCGACACCATCGCGGGGTATGTGCTCAACGCCGATGCCGCCGACTATCGCACCGAACAACGTTTGAAGGCGCTGGAACTCAAACTCGACCGGCTGCTGAGTGCGACAGAGGAGAAACTCTGATGCGTATCCACGGTTTGCCCGAGCCCGCGCTGGTCCGGTCGGTACTGGTCGCGATCACCGGTGTCGTGGCGTACTTGCTCGGCCACACGATCGACACCGCCTGGATCGAAGCGGTACTGACCGTCTACGGCTTGCTGACACCCGTCCTGGCGGGTGCGCTCATCCGTCCCGCGGTGAGTCCGGTGGCCCGCCCCGACAGCGGGCGTTGACGGTGCCCGCATGGTTCAACCCCGAGTTGGTGCAGGCATCGGGGATGGCGATGGCCTCGGTGATCGGCGCAATCACCGCATGGCAGGCCCGCGAGGTCAACAAACTCCGCACCCGAGTCGAATCCCTCGAGGCGCAAGCTGTCGATGACAAGAAACGTTTCCGCGACGCGATCCGCCTGATCCGCGCCCTGCAGGACCACATCGACGAACTCCGACTCTTCCTGCGGCTACACGTGCCAGGCCAGGAACCACCGCAGGCACGCTACAAGATCCCGCCCTCGCTCGAAGAAGAGATCTGAGCCCGTCCGACAGTCGTGGCGGCGTCTCATCCTGCGCGTTGCGCATACCGAACGATTAGAAGCTGATGGATGGTTGATATGTCTTTCGAAGACGTACGCGATGGCGTGCAATTCGTGCGTTTCGCCGACGGCGGCGACGTGGAGGAAGGGCGGCGCCCGGACTGGGATGACGGGATGCTGGCGATGTCACGCCCGGGTTCGCTTGTCCCGTTCCTGCAATGGTCCACCGTAGCCTCGACCGGGGGAGCGATGCTGGGGAAAGCTTTACAGGGTAAGGCTTTCGCGGCCGGAGGCGAAGTGGAAGAGGAGCACGGCCCCAGCAATGACGGCGGCTTTCTTTCCACCGCCAAGTCGGGTTCGTTGTTCCCGTTTCTGCAGTGGCACAACTGGTACAACATCGCCCAGGGCTCCCGCACGCAGGTTGCCGGTGCGGGCGGGGAGGACGTGATGTCGGCGCTGGTCGGCGCGGTGACCGGGCCTGCGGGAGCGGCGGCCGCCGCCGCCTCGACCGCGTTGACCAACGTGGTCGGGAATGTGGTTCAGCAATTCTCGAACCAGGTCGACTCGTTGCGAAAGACTGCTCCGTTGCCGAGGGCGTCGCAGCCGCGGTTGCGCAGTCTCGAAGGCCGTCTGAGTGGTCCGGAGATCGACCGGTCCACCACTATCAACGTGGTCAGGTCCGAGGGTTATGGCCCGGTGGTGCCGAACAACGCGTTGCGTGATCGCGCACTGACCTACCTCTCACACGTGCACTGATTCCAAACCCGCCTGGGCTTCGGAGTAGTGCAGTTATGACCATGTCGTCCCAGATCAGAGAGAGGGGGTGAAGGGATGCTCACCGTCATCGCAGACATCGTGAAATTGATCAGTGACCTGATTCCGCTGTTGCTGCCATTGTTCGGACTGTGATCCGTGCAGTGCCGGAGCGGGGTTCGCGGGGCGGATACGCCGATGTGCCGCGTATCCCTGGAATTCCCTGTGGCCGTGACCGCCGTTTGCGAGCTGTCGGCCCACACCCGAATGTATTCGTTTCCACGGAGTTTCCGTGAACCCGACTTTGGAGAAGATCGTGCCCACCTCCGATGAATCCCCCACATCCCTCGCCGAACAGATCGTCACCGATATTCAAGCCGTGGTCGCCCGGCTGGCGACGCTGAAGGCCGATATCGACGTCCTGTCCAATCTCGCGCAGGGTCTCGCCATGACCGTCGTCGCGGCGGTTCCGGCGCCCGCTCCGACCGAAGAGGGTCTGGACGCGACCGTTTCGCTCGGCTCGGCACCGGAAGTGGTGTGATGCCGGCCTATCCCGTGGCGGGGGAGTTCCCTGATTTCGAACAGTTCATGCTCGATCTGTTCACTCCGGTCGCCACTACTGTCACCACACTGCCTGCCACCTCGACGGCGTTGCAGTCGGCGCTTCCGTTGATCTGGGTCCGCAATTCCGGTGGAACGCTGGATATCAACGCGATCACCTACAAGGCGAAGGTCGATGTCGTCGCCTTCGGGACTACTCGTGCCCAAGCACAGCAGTTGGCTGTTCAGATCCGTACCGCGATGCTGGGCGCACCGGCCAGCCGAGTCAATGGTGTGCTCGTCGACTACGTCGAGGAAGTCGAAGCCGACGAGCCGAAATTCCATGCCCCGATTCTGCGCCGTAGCCGCGGTCTGACCGAGGTGCCCGACCTCGACCCCCTCAATCAGATGGTCGAAGTCGCCTTCGCGATCGAAGCCCGCCGCCAGTAGGCGGAGCGAAAACCCGTCCCGGATGGGGCTTTTCACCGACATCGAACCGGTGTCGGTGCGTTAACCATGCCCGCATGTCGCGGGCGCTCGAATGGAGACATATGCCTGCCACCAATCTCACGGCGCTCAAGTCGGCGCAGCGATCGCTGCTGCTCAAGCCGCTGGATGCTGCCGTGTTCATCGCCCCCTGGTACACCCCGGCGCCCGCGGCGTTCACCGATACCTCCGGCAACCTGCAGTCGTTGCCTTCGGCGTTCCAGCCGGTCGGCCTGATCGACAAGAAGACCGGTGTGGCCTTCGCCCGCGGTATCACCGCCGCGCCGATCGAGGCCTACGGTGAACTGCAGCCGGTGCGCAACGACGTCACCAGCGATATCACCACCATCGAATTCCAGCCGCAGCAGACCAACGCGCTCACGCTGAAGCTCGCCACCAGCGCCAACCTGACGCAGGTCAAGGCCGATGCCGCCTCCGGTGAGGTGTTCTTCCCCCAGCCGGCCTCGGAGGAGATCACCTACTACTCGGCGATCATCATCGGCAAGGACGGCAACGACGCCAACCCGATCTACATCTACAAGGTCCTGCCCAAGGTCGCGGTCAGCAAATTCGGCGGGGAGCAGTGGAACCCGACCGAGGTTCTCGCTCAGAAACTGACCATGGTCGCGTTCAAGGACGACACCGCCGGCTACGCGGTCGCCCACGGCTTCGGCGGCCTGGGCTGGAAGAAGCTGGTAGCGCAGTCGGGCCTGAACTACAACGCCACCCTCACCGTCACCCCGGCCACCCTGACCGTGGCCACCGGTGCCGCCTCCGCCCCGCTGGTCGTGACCGACCAGTTCGGTGGGGTCATCGCGAATTCCGCGGTCACCTTCACCTCCTCGGTCCCGGCCAAGGCGACCGTCGCCGCCAGTGGCGTCATCACCGGCGTCTCGGCCGGCGCGACGGTCATCACGGCCTCCTTCACCCCGCCCGGCGGCACCGCGGCCACCGCGACCTGCGCGGTCACCGTCAGCTAAAGGGTGCTCGAACTCCCAGGCCCCAGGCCTGGGCGTGGGGCGTGTCGTGTGTCTCCGGTCATGGCACGCCCCACAACCTCCCTATCCATTCTTCCGGAGAAGAAAGCGGGTCCACGTGTCCGCCATTCCCACCCAGTACCCCGTCACGATGACCGACGGCGACAACGACTACATCGTGTCCAACGCCTCGGAATACGTCAACGCCGTCTACAAGCTCGGCCACGAACCCAAGATCGAGGCCGCGGTCGTCGTCGACACCGAAAACGACGCGTCGAAGTCCAAGTAACACAACACATCCGGAGACCACCATGACACACTCATCCGATACTCCCGTCGGGACCGAAGTCGGCGGCCGCTTCCACGAGCTGCAGGCCGAACTCGCTCCGCGCCGCCGCGCTCCCTACCGCCTGACCGACGAGATCTCCATCGCGCCGGTCACCCGCGGCCAACTTCTGGCCCTGCGGCGTACACACAACGACGACGAGCAGATGGCCGTCGTCCTGGGCGACCAGTACGACGCCGTCGAGGCCCTCTTCGCCGAACGGCCGCTGGATGAGTGGTACGCCTTCCAGAAAGACCTCTACGCCCACCTCTTCGGCCAAGGCTCCTCGGAGCTGCCGGGGGGATCGCAGGGCTCGTAGAGTTCTGGGAACGCTTCGGTGCCGCGCTCGACTACGACCTGCTCGAGCGCGGCATCGACGTCCGGGACTGCTTCGGGCCCGACACAATTCGCACCCGCGACTGGCGGACCATCTGGGCGTTCAAGGACCGACTGCCCCACGGCTCCCAATACCGGTCGGCATTGGCCATGGACCGTGAACTCGCCGAACAGATCCTCGCCGCCGAACAAGTCGAGGTCGACCTGGACCTCTACGAGGAGACCGACGAACTCACCGGTCCCACACCGGAGGGGTACACCATCGACAGTTACCTGCTGCTGTCGATCATCGACGCCCTGCAAGGAGTACAGGTCGCCGTCATCGCTGCCGCCGGCGGAGACCCGCCGGCGATCACACCGATGCCCCGCCCGGTCAGCGCCGTCGACCTGGCGCGAGACCAGCGTCGCGACGAATCCCTGCAAAACCTCATCGACCAGTTCACCACACCTGCCTGGGAGGGCTGATGATCTACACCGCCGTACTGCCCGCACAGGCCGCCGCCGGCGCCGACGTCACAACATTGGCCGGTGTCTACTCGCCGGTCTTCTACAGTGGCGACACCGTGACGGATATCGAAATCGTCGCTCCACCGAGCTATTCCACGGTGACGGGAGCGACGACCAACAACGCCACCATCTCCGTGCGTCAACTACGGGCCGGAACGGTGATCCAGACCTTCGGTTCGGTGACGACGAGTGTGGGGGTGAATCTCGCTGCCGAGGTGCCGATTTCGGTGCCGATCACCGCGCAGCCGATATTCCAATCCGGCGATGTCATCGACATCCGAATGCATCAGAACGGCACCGGGCAAGCGATCGGCGCCGGACTCTGGATCGGTGTGTACGTCAGCTGATCGCCCGTCAGGGACGAATCGGCAGATTCGGCACCCACTGATCGAAGACGTCGTCCTCGCTGTGGTGTGGCCAGGAGATCTCGAGCAGAAAACGTGATTTCGTCGAATTCGCGGGAAATCGCACGAGGACCCGCGCGGTGTCGTCCAACCGCATTCTCGGTGTTCCGGTCAGGGGCTGCGGGAAACTCGGATGACCGACGGGGCGATCGGGCCACACAGCATGGGATTCGAGCCCGATGTGGTGTAGTACCGCGTCGCGGCTGCCGAAGTCGGTGATCGTGAGATAAGGATCGACAGTCTCACCACCACAGACAATCTTGGGTGGACTCTGGCTCTCAGGACCACCGCAGTGGTACCCGGTCTGCCACGCGTCGCCGAATTTTCGGTCCGGCATGAGTTCGGGGAATGCACGCAGAATCTCTTGCTCGGCTGATCCCCAAGGGACGGTATCGAGATCGAGCCATGTGCCGACGGCTTCGCGATTCCACACGACCAGCGTGAGGGCGGCGATCGTCGCCGATACCGCACAGATCGCCGCGATCGGCCTCAGCCAAGTCATCTTCACACTCACGGAATACCACGCGCGGGCGAATAAGCAATCTAGGGCCCGTCCGGCCAGAGGGCCCGCGGACCGAGTGGCTCGCGTCCGAGTCCATCACTATTGGAGAAACCATGGCATCAGTCCGAGGTAAGAATGCGGAGGAACCTTCGCGGGAGCCCTCGCGTGCAACATTGCTCGACCGCTATATCGGCTCGACGACTCCCGAAATCGCCGATTCGGCCCACCTGGGATTCACGCAGAATTTCGAGCGGCTGGGCGCGTCCCCGCTGCCAGCGACGTCGGGCGTTGTTCCGACCACTGCCATCCGCCGAGCAACCGGTGGTGACGTCACCGGTCCTGGTTCCTCGGTCGGCGACAAGATCCCGGCTTGGCTCTCCGATGGCGAGTTCGTGATGAACGCGCGTACCACGTCGGTGAACCGACCGTTCCTGCAGGCGCTCAACGCTGATCCGCAGTTCTTGCAGAAGATGTTGGCCTCGCAGGCCGACCAGGGCCGGCGTAGTTCCGGAAACGCGTACGCGCCGCCCGCGGCGCCGGGGCAGCCCGCGACGGTGAATATTTCGATGTCGAGCAACGAAGACATCATCAGCAGATTGAAAGTGCTTGCCATCCAATGGGAATTGTCCCGTTCGTGATGGTGGCTCGATGAATGGATTGAGGTGAATCTGTGGCGCCGAATGCTGCGATGATCACGGTGACCGGGGTGGATGGTTCGATATGGA
Organism: Nocardia noduli; assembly: GCF_019038455.1. Lineage (NCBI taxonomy): Bacteria > Bacillati > Actinomycetota > Actinomycetes > Mycobacteriales > Nocardiaceae > Nocardia > Nocardia noduli. The sequence continues at coordinate 50,362 of NZ_JAFMPL010000041.1, read as the reverse complement.
CGATCGCTGGTCAGGGTCGTGGTCGTGAGGGTGTGGAATTGGCGACGTCACCGAGCGGTTTGTACGACGCTCCGGTGACGACGATCTGGAATCAGTCGGCCTTTCAGGTCGGCTCGTCGTTCGGTGGATACCGGACCAACAAACGCGATGTCGTGTTCGCGCTCAATATCTCCGAAGCGGCGGGACGGTCGTGGGAGGCGGTGGATTCGGCCTGGCGCAAAGCGTGGGCGTATGACCGGGATTCGACATTGACGATCACCACCGACTTCGGCACGAGATCGTTGAAACTGCGCATGTCGGAGCAGCCGGACTTCAAACCGGACAAAGACCCGCATCTGAAGCGGTGGGGCAAAGTCGTCATGACCTGCACCGCGGGCAATCCGTGGTGGGTGGAATCGAATGTCACCAGCGCGTGGGCCTCGACCATCTCCACGACCGCCCCGAGTACCAGCCAGAGCGGCACCCTGAGTATCGCCAATCCGACCGATCAGCCGATGTGGCTGAAATGGGTGTGTTCGGCGCCGGGCAAGTGGACCCTGCCGGACTTCTCCTGGGGTGCGAACGCCGCTGACGCGGCGCGCACGATCACCCTCCCGGTCACCACGACCGGCCAAGACCTGACCATCGACACCGATCCCATGGAGGAGATGATCGTCGCGGCCGATCGGTCCCAGATCTGGGCGTTGATGAACGGTGTCAGCTTCCTGTACCCGGTGCCTCCCTACACCGCGGCCACCAATGTCACAGTGACGGTGACCGGGGCACCGGTCGGCGCGTCGGTACTGGTGGTGCAGCCACGCAACTGGTCGCGTCCGTGGGGGCTGCAGTGACTACCGTGACCGATCTGCCCGCGATCTACGCGGACGCGCAAAAGTCGAGAGCGACTCGCAAACAGCAGCGCTACGGACGGCCGCTGGTGCGGCTGTGGGACGGCGACTGGAATCTGCGCGGCATCTGCGGTGCCGAGATCAACGCGGACTTCCGCTGGGTGCTCAACCAGTCCGGCACCGGGATGCTGGTGCTGCCGTATGACTATTACTTGGCGGTGTGGGCTGTCGACATCAACGGACGCGCGACGCAGAACGTGCACATCACCGTCGACAAAGACGGTGCGCGCTGGGACGGCAGGCTGGAGAAGGCGGTCATCAAGACCGACGAGCACGGCGTCACCACCGTGGAGTTGCTGTTCATGCACTCCTATCAGGAACTCAAACACATCTACTGCTGGTCCAACCCTTTCCTGCCCGCAGCCGTGCAGATCCCCCGCGAGTTCATGCTCGCCGGCCCCAGCGTCTGGGTGCTCAAGACCGCGCTGCACCTGAACCTGCTGCGACTGGAATCCTCGCTGTCGGCACCGATACCCGAGGATCCGATCGACTCCAGCCAGTGGGGCGGGCTCGATCAGTCGAACTGGGCCGTGGTGGTCAAACCCGGCGACTTCGCCTCCGACACCTCGATGTGGACGATCTTCGGTTCCCGATTCCGGAACTTCCACGAAGCTGCCTCCGGCGCACTCGAATCCGCGCAACTGGCCGTCGTCACCCGCCGCTGGTTGCGCGGTGATCCGCCGCCGTGGCCGGGTGCGAACCTGCGCCACGGCTGCCTGGTCATCGATATCGTCGACAAATCCGGATTCTGGACCGGTACCAGCACCGGCGGCGACGTATGGGACGGCCTGGCGCACACCATGCAGGTCCTGGACAACACCCTGCTCGACTACAGCCCGGATGTCCTGCCGGATCAGAACGCCCCGGCGCAGTACAAGAACCCGGGATGGATGGGCACACTGCCGTCCAACCCATGGGTGGTGTATCGCCAGAACGACCACACCGGAATCCAGACCTCCCAGTTCGTGATCAACCCGTCCTCGGCCACACAGATCCTCACCGGCGGTCATTCGATGCCGGGTGTGAACGAAGCGATCTCCTCGGCGATCCAGTTCGTCGGCATGGTCACCGCGGGCGCACTCGGCTCAGTGGCCTATGTCGGTCCCATCATGGCCGGCATCGCGAACGGTACGACCGCGGTGGTGAACACCATCGCCACAGCGTTGCTCTCGGATACTTTGCTGGCCTGGATGCAGTTCAGTTCGCCACAGCGCGAAGCGAATTCGGGCTGGTCGCACTACTACGAGCATTTCGAGAACAGTGCCGACCGTGCCTATACCCTCGGCTCGCTGCTCACTCTCGGTGAGGGTTTGTGGAAGACACGGCGGCATTTCACCCACAAGTTCACCGTCGCCAACGGCGAACCGTACCTGATCGGCGACCAGGGCCAAGGGCACTTCTTCCTCGGTGATCGTGTCGGCTCCACCGTCAAGGGCATGCCCGAGGGCTCGGTCTACGTCGACCAGGTGACCGAACTCGAACTCGCCTGGTCACGCACGGCCAGCCCCGCCTGGCAGATCACCATCGGCTCGGACCGTGATCACGACATGCCGTTCGCCAAGTCGATGCGGGTTGTCTCCGACATCGTCGACGACATCCATTCTCTGGCCATCCAGATGTGATCCGTCCAGGCCGGTCATCCATTCTTCTATTTGTCGGAGAGAACTATGCCCATTCCTTTGCATGAGGACTGCGACCCGGACGACCCGTACGAGGCGTTCGTCTGGGCGCTGGTCGGTTTGCCGGGGCCTCGGAACTCACCGCTACTGGTGCATCCCGATGTGCTTCGGCAGTGGTCGAAACATCTGTGGGACCTCGGATTTCGCCACTACCCGGACGAACAGACCAAACAATTCCACCCGCCCGCACGGGGGGTCACACACTGGCTCAACGGCGCGGGACAATGGGCCGAGAAGGGTGCCGTACAGCCGGCCGAGGCCTCGGCCCCCGACGTCACCCATCTGACACCGGATGAGCGCGCGTACCTGGTGCAGCAATTGCGCGAATCCGGTGAGCTCAAACACCTGGTCGATCCTCGCGATCTCGACTCCAACCACGCGCAGGTCGGCACTGCTCGAGTGTCGCTGGAGGAGGTGACCGATGACGAGTCCCGATAAGAAGGTCCCCTCCGGTGCGTACACCGGCGGCTCGATCCGCAGCTTGCAAAGCGTCACCTGGGCCGCGGCGCAGCAATCGATCCTGTCCAGTGTCATGGGGTCATTCGCCGGCGTGGACGCGGTCGGCTCGAACCTGAACTCGGTGACCAACCGTGCTCTGAGCGCCGCGAATTCGGCACAGGTCGGCGCCTCGGACGCGCAGTCGACAGCGACCGCCGCGCAGAACACCTCCGCGTCCAACGCCTCAGCGATCGCCAACCTGCAAACCGGCCAAACCCAGAACGACGTCGGCGGAGCCGCGGTCACCGACGTCTTCGAAATCTGGGACACCACCAAATGGGATGTCATCAAGTGGAACAGCGGCGCGACCGCGGTTCCCGACATGGTCATCGTCTCCAACCAGGCGGGTATCGCCAAGGGCGGCAACACTGGTACCGGTGGTGACTTCGCGCTGTACAAGACGCCGTTGATGACCGATGCCCAGTCGGTGTCGCTAGTGCTCGGTCGAGCCAACCAGGCCGGTTACTACACCGGCAGTGGCCTGCTCATCCGCGCGGCCGCGGACCTTTCCACGTTCGTCATCGTTCAGATCGGGACGACGAAAGTGATGCTGCAGCGCGGCACTCTGGTCGGTGGGACCATGACCATCACCACCTGGGTCGAGAAGACAGGGCTGACACTCAGCACGGGGGATACCGTCACCGTCGCTGCGACGGGCTCGGCCTACGAGGTCTTGATCAACGGCGTCAGCCGACTCGGCTACACCGACACCGCAGTCACGTCCCCGGTCGGCGCGAACAACCGCTATGTCGGTTTCTACAGCGCCTTCCTCGCCGAAACAGGTTGGGGCGGCACGACCATGTACTACGGATTCGATGCCGAATCCTTCGCCGCAGCCGACACCACCTCACCACCGGTGGTCGGAACCGGCTGGTCGCTGTATCGACAGAGCACCACCGCCGTGACCCAGAGTGCGGGAAGCAACCGGTACGGCACGATCTTCGACACCGTCCGCCAAGCGAACAAGATCAACGTTCTCGACCTGGCCTCCGGACAGATCCAGATCACCAAACCCGGCTGGTACATCATGAACGTCAGCGCTCAATGGAACCAGCCGTGTGGAACCGGCTACCTCTACAACGTATCCCTGTGGAGCGCACCGAATCCAGGCGGACTGTGGAAACTCGTCCGCGGCGGCGGTGAAACCGAAGGCTCCGTGGTCTATCGCTCAGGAGGCACCTTCGTCGTCTTCGCCGGCGAGGGGACCGTTTGGGCGCCGGGCTATTACATCGCCGGCTCGAACGGAATGTACGGCGACACCTCCGGCACCCGAACCTACTTCGACGGCACCCTCTGCTCCTTCTCTTGACGCTCGAAATGCTCGGCGCAGCACGAGCATCACCGGCCAAGTCGTTCCGAGGCCGCCCTATCGAATTCGCGCCTGGCTCCGAGCGTGCGCACATCACGCCAACCCAACAGGCCCCTCTGCCGTGAGAGCAGTCGGCGCGCATCCATTGGATGTCGCGCTCCGCAATCGGTCTGAACATTCGGGGCGTGATGAGGCAGGTCTCGACCGAATCGTCGAACCGAATCGTCCACCGCAGCCGATGGACGGGGCACAACCATGAAAGGAACCCTATGACCACATCGAACGATCCCGGCTATCTGGGCTATCAGCCCACACTCGAACCGTTGAAGCTGACCACGGGCGCCGGCTTCGTACAAACGATCCAGCCCTCCGACGGAGCCGTATTTCCGGCAGGTACAACGGTATCGATCGTCCTGACCGCACCCGGCGGTAGTTCGCTTGGCACCTGGTCGGCCACCGTCACCTCGACCGCGGCGACATGGAACGTGGCAGCCGCGACCTGCAACGACATCCCCGCCAATTCGCGGTACACGATGCTCGTGACCTACCCGACCGCGCCGGTGACCACCTACGCCTGGTTCGCGGGCATCGTCGTCAGAACCTAGCTCACCACCACGTCCCTTGCACATGCAGGGGCAGCGAAACAACCCTCCGCACAACACCTCTCGAAGGAGCCACCATGGCCATCGCCGTCACCGCCACCAAAAACGCCCTGTGCACCGCCTACGCCAACATCGCCACCACCGTCTACGTCTCGGTCCACACCGCCGACCCCGGCACCACCGGCACCAACGAGGCCTCCGGCGGTTCGCCCGCCTACGCCCGGATCGCCACCACCTGGTCCGCCCCGGCCAGCGGACAGATCACCGGCAGCCAGGTCACCATCAACCTGCCCGCGGGCACCTACACCCACGCCGGACTGTGGAGCGCCGCCACCGGCGGCACCTTCATCGACAAGGTCGCCATCGCCTCCACCACCCTCGGAGCCCAGGGCACCCTGCTCGTCACACCCACCTTCGCCATGAGCTGAGTGCGCCGACCCCGCCTGAAATGGCTGGGCCACAATTGAATAGGAAGGCGAAATGACAGCCTCACAACGGCTGATCGTGGCAACGCTCCCCGCACCACCGACCGTGGCTCCCGTCATTCCAGCGCCGTCGACCGGCGGGACAGCGCTACCATCGTCGCCGGTCGCCCACATCGACGGGACGCGAGTACCGGTTGTCCCGGCATTCGTGACAGCGTTCTTCGCAGGCACAGGCGTGCCGACAGTGCTGTTCAAGCCGTCCTCGCCCACGATCACGGCAGGTAGCGGCGTGGGCTCGCTGACCGCGACAGCAAGGTACTCACAGTCCTGTGTTCCGAATTTCGGCGGCACGGGGTCCGCGACGGCGCGTGTGGCGGGCGGAGTCGGCAGTCGAATCGTGGTGAACGCGTCATTCGGGGCGGACACCAATGCCTCGAGTGCCAGCGCAGGCTTGACCGGTCTCGGCGTATTGGCGACGGCAACGGCCGTGTATGCCGGTGCGCGGCCGGCGTTCTATGCCCGAGGCACCGCCACGGCATAGGAAGGACGACACCGCTAGAAGGCGACCGCGCACTCGTCCAGCGAGTCGCCGGTTCTGCTTCTGTGCGTGTCGAAACCGCTCGGTGCCGCGCTCGGCCGATGGTCGAGCGCGGCACCGGCCTGCTCTGTCGCTGACAACTCCGGCGATCACGCCGCATCGAAAGCTTATATACAACAATACTTTTGGAGGAAACCGCAGTGGCAGATACCGCATGGAGGACGGCAGGACTGCCAGCGTCGCCGTCGGCTACTCCGACCAGCCCCGGCCCACCCGTGAACACAGTCGCTTTGCCCTCGGCGCCGACCTCGGTTATCGCGGGGCGCGACATTCCGATCATCCCGCCGTTCATCACCGCAGCACTCAACGGTACCGGGGCGCTACTCACAACAGCGAAAGCCTCTACAGTCCTGGCGGTGACAGCGGGCGCTTCCGGGCAACTCACCGCCGCGGTCGTTGCCCGACCAACAGTTGCTGCTGTGCTCGCCAGCACCGGAACTGCCACAGCCGCGGTCGCCGTGGGTAGCACGGGTTCAGTGCTGGTTTCGGCTCTCTTCAACGGGGCCGGCTGCGCCACGACGGCGAACGCGCTGTCGAACAGTGCCGGCGAACTCTCGGCTGCGGTCGTGCCCAAAGCCTCGGCGGCACCGGTGTTCTACGCGAAGGCGACCGCTATCGGGGTAACCAATACCCCACCCGCACCAGTAACCGCCGCACTGACCGGCACCGGAAATCTGACGGCTGCCTCAGTTCCCGGGTTCCGGCCGTCGGGAATGAACAAGAGCGGAACCCAGACCGGTCCCAACGCCCAGAATACCTGGATACAGGTGACCGGATGGACCGCAGACACCACCAACTATCCCGGCTCGACCGTGAACACCAATGCCTTGGTGAGCCAGGGAAACAAGACATCGGCGACCGTCACCGCCAATGTCTCCTGGACGGCGAGTACCTTCCCGAACACGATCGCGGCGCGTCTGAAGAAGAACGGCACAGTCATCGCCACCGGTAGCACCGCCAACCCTGCTGTGGCCAGCGCCACCGTCACTGTCGCAGAGAACGACCAGATCACCCTCGAGGTCAGTGACGGCTACAGCCTGGCCAGCCTCGCACCAGCGACCATCAACGCCACCGGAACCTACGTGCGCATCACCTGAGGCGACACATCGTTGCAAACGGCTCGTCGACACGGGCACCGATGGCAGAAGCATCTGAATGAGAAGGACCGCGGCGGAGTCCGCCGGACCCCACCCGAAATGCTGTGCTCGACCCCAAGGTCGAGCACAGCATTTCTGTTTTCCGCCCCCGAACCGCCACATGTCGGTGCCCGGTCGCGGAAATGCCAGCCCGCAGTGGTTCTCACCCACCGCAGCTCACCAAACTCCGATATCGAGGTGATGGGACATGGCTCCCAACGAACCGAACAAGCCCGCAGACCTGCAGATGCCCGACACCACGGGCAAGAAGGAAGGTGATACCTGGAAGGTGACGGAGAACGGCGTCGAGGTCACCTACACCATCCCGGCCGGCAACGGTAACCAATCGGTCGACCGAACCTGGACGAACAGCGCAGGCGGCACCAGCACCAACCGCATGGTCGACGACGGCGCCGGTGGATTCCAATCGTGGACCGACAGTACCAACGGGCCCGCCACCTACATGAACAAGGGGCAGGGCGGTACGACCGACGGAGTCTACGGCCAAGTCTACGATCCCGGAAACTCGACATCCGGTACGCCCGATGTGGGATTCGGCGGCAACCCGAATCTCAGTCAGGTCGAGGCCGTGCGGTACGACGAGAACGGAAATCCGGTCGACCGCCTGAACAGCAGTCGCAATTCGCGTGGCAACTGGGACAGCGGGGGGTTCGACTCCGAGGGCAACAGAACTCTTTTCGGGGATATTCCCGACGGCAAGGGCGGCTTCGTCCAGGGTGCGTTGGTTGGTCAGGTCAACCAGGAGGGCTACGGCTGGTCGACCGATCCCGAGGGAACCCGCTGGAATATCGCGCCCGACCCGAGTGGTGATCCCGGTGCGCTACTGCACTGGCGTACCGAAACTACCAAAGACAGCAACACTCTCTCGATCTATGTCGACAGCCGTGGCGTAGAGAAACGTGAAGTCCGCGGCCTGTGTTCCAACGAAGTGCTCTCCGTCGGGTATCTCGACATCGACGGCGTGTACACCCATTTCGACTATTCGAAGCAGACGAAGTCAACCTACAACCCGCACGACTATACGCTGACGGTTGTTCAGGTCGACGAGGGCCCTCAATGGTCAAGAACAACAACTCCTTCGGGCGAGCGTTCGCGTGAAGCTGCAGGGCCACTGCTGGGCCGCTCCATTTACGGCTCGCAGGACCAGGACTATGACCAGGTCTATGCCAACCTGCAATACCTACCGATCGATGACGAGCTCCGCAAGAAGGAAGTCGACCGGCTTCTCGCCGCCGGTATCCCCGCCTCCCAAGTGCAAAACGTACTGTGGCAAAAAGCAGTCGATGCCCGCAGTCGTCTGGCGAGCGCTGGCATCTCACTGCTGACCGTCGAACAGGCAAGAGCGTTGGAAGCCACCGACCGGTCCTATCCCACAGACCCACGCCGCCCCTTCGTACCCGACCACTCGCCCTACGTGAGCCCCAGCCACAAATTCAACGAAGGCGACTTCCGCGAACTACTCGGCGACTTCACCGGCCTCAACGACCTCCAAGAGGGACTTTTGGACGGCAACTACGGGCAAGCAGCCTTCGGTGCGGGCATGACGATCCTCACCTTCACCCCAGGAGCTGTCTTCAAGCCTCTGGGAAAGGGACTCAGTCACCTCGGCGGGAAACTCTTCGGTGAAACCGAGCAGGTACTCGCGGCTGAACTCGGCACGCTCGGCAAATCGGGTGCAACCGGTGGTAGGGCCGGCGCGGCGGGGGCCGAGGGTTCTCCTGCATTCAATGCGACCTGGAAGCTGAATCCAGAAACCTCACCGTTCATCCCCGAGCCTGCCAATCCCTACAATGCGGGCACACATCTCGGTGCGGGTGCAGGTGCGCGTGCAGGTGATGAGGCCGTACCTGCCATCCTCGACTACCCCAAACCCGGCGAGCTGCCATGGAATACGCGAGAGGTCATCCAACCTCCCGTCACCACACCCATGCTCGAGGGCAAGGTGCCACCGGCCCGAGGGCCGAGCCACAACCCATGGAACCGACCCGAACCGAACGGCATACTCGGCTCCGGTCTCGCCGACCTCGATCCTTTTCCGCTCGGGCCGCAACGTCCTCGCATCCAGATTCCCCGGCGCGACAACGTTCCCGGCGCGCACGGCAGCGGACCCCACGGCGGCAGACCCGGCGTCGGTAGCGAACCAGGGGGCATGGGGCCCGGCGAGAATCCCGAGAACTTCTGGGATCTCGTCATGCCCGCCGAGAATGGGAAGTACAGGTGGAAGAAGTCCGGCACATATGATGGGGAGTTCCACTATGGAGGACGCTACGCAGATCTACCCAAGCAGGAACTGCACTATAAAGCGAAGGTTTATGACCCGACGCCAGGAAAAGCTCAATTAGCAGAAGATAATCCATTCGTACGAGCACGTCAAAACGCCGTCGATGACACCACTGCGCTGCAAGATAAGATGCAGAGTAAACTCGACGAAATACAAAAAGGCGCAAATGAAAGTCAAACCACTGTAACATTTCGTGAAACCATCGGGGGAGGTAGGGAGGATGTGTTCCGTGATCTCGAAGAGAGTTTCCCAGATAAATTGGACCAGATTATCGAGCTCCGTGCGAGCGTGAAACCTTATCATATTAAAGTTAACGAACTAGCTCGGGCGAGTGAGGATATGGGGGAAGTGGGTGCGATAGCTGAAGCATTTGCCGACACTGCAATGGATTACGAGCTGGTGTCGATAGATCGCGGCCCCGGCGTGCTGGACCTCGTATTCGTCAGCAAGGTGAACGGTAAGACGCTCGTGGTAGACGCGAAAGGCGGTGGAAGGCCCAACCTGGGCAAAGGGGCTTCTATAGAATCCGGTGAATTTCCCGGAGAAAGAGTCAAAGCTCTTGAAGGGACGACGCCGTACGTCCTCGATAGGATGCGACGGCAGCCGGGGCTTCGTGAGAAATTCCAGGAGCTCGATAGAGAGCACGGCTGGAACCTGGAGCAACAGCTCGGCGATAATCCGGATCTGTCCAATTTTGAATATCGTGCGACACAAACCGATCCGAGTGGAAAAATAACCAACTGGAAGTTCAATGAATCGTTGGGTCCGAAACATCCCGGCTATGTGCCGCCCCCCGGGTTTACGCCGAGAGTGAACCTGGTCGATATCGCATCTGACATCGGCGTGCCGATTGTGTCCGACTTGAATCGTGCGATGCTCGACGGTCTCGGCTCGTCAGTCAACGGAGTCGCGGCATTGCTGGTCGGAATCCCGCCATTAATCGGCCTGAACCCGCGACCTCAAAAGCATGCAACCAACCAAACGCTACAGATCAACATCACACCTACGCCACAGCCCCGCGGCGACTTTTTTCGCGGCGAAGAACTCCATGAGTACGGATCTCTCGCCCACATCTAACTTTCGCACAGGCGTTCGTTGCACTGTTGCAAACTGACCCGTCGAGGCCCTTGCCCGACACGACACCAGGGGGTGCCCAAGTGCCACCATCGCAGTATGATTCGGCCATGCGTGGAGACTTCGACCGTGCTGCCGAAATCGTCCGCTTGGCAGCAGATTTCGACTGGACATGGTCGAGAGACGATCTCGACAGATTCTGTGCAGCCGCCCACTGGACCGTCACCGAATACCGGCCACTGCATGCATCGATTACCACGGACCTCGACATCGTGAAGCCTGGAGGGCGTGCATATCTGGATGTCGATAGTGTCGAATACATCGACTTCAGTGTCACGGACCGCTTGGGCAAGCAAGAAGCCGAATCCAGCGAGTTGCCTGCGGTGTGGTTCCGCGGTCTGTCTGATCGATTGGTGGCTGAGCTCGGTCTGCCCAACCGTCGCAGAGAAACCGAACTTCGGTGGGACCTGCCCGCAGTGGTAATCGTTGCTCGCCGGGCAAGCCGGGACAACTATGTGGCCATGACGAGCCCTCAGTACCGAGCCGAGCAAGACCGAATCGACGAGGATCTTGCCAACCGACCCGACGAGCAGTGGTAACGGGACGGGGGACGTACCGAACCGTCTCGGTCATCGCCCACTCTTTGATGGTCAAGCGCGGCAGTCGGGGAGACAACCGGACGCGCCACCGGCAACCCGTCGCAGGTGCCTGCCGAAGCATCGAAATAGCCTCGATTACAATATTTTGGAGCGTTCCAGCACCGGTCAGGGCGGCGGCGATGAACGGCACGTACCAGCCTTTGCCGGAGGTCTTCGGTGCTGAAGGTAGCGTCACGATGTTCGCGGGTGGAGCCGGGAGAGTCGGACGAGCCGACGGCGACACGGGCAGTCTCGCCGTCAAGAATACGGTATCGGCCACTGCGGATACCTCTGCTTGCGAATACGCTCGCCCCAGCGAGGACGTCGGCAACGAACAGTGCGAACGGGCAACTCGCCGTGGTACTCGTTCCCCGACCGACCGACCTCGCAGGCCTCGCCGCGCAAAGATCGGTGAAATCCGCTGTTATAGCAGGTAATTCGATTTCGATTCTTGTTTCGGCGACGTTCGGCAGCGAGGGCCGGGCGGTGTCGGCCCATGCCACCACCGGTGGTGTCGGTGAATTGTCGGCCACGATCATCCCCGTGCTGCAGTGCTACCGCTGTTCTTCGGAGCAGCCAAAGCTAGCGGTGTCATCCCGGCCGCACCGGTTTCGGCACCGTTCGCAGGTGGCGGAACCTTGGCCGCGACCGCGGTGCCCGGGTTCCGGGCATCGGGTATGAACAAGACCGGAACCCAGCCCGGTCCCAACGCGGCCAACTCCTGGGTACAGGTGATCAACTGGACCGCTGATACCACGAACTATCCCGGCTCGACGGTAGACGCCGCTACCAACGCCCTCCTCAGCCAAGGCGCCACGGCGGCCGCGACCGTCACCGCGAACGTGGCATGGACCGCGGGCGCCTTCGCGAACTCGATCTCCGCACGACTGAAGAAGAACGGCACCGTCATCGCCACCGGATCAGCGGCCAACCCGGCAACCGTGAGTACCAGCGTCACCGTCGCCACAGGCGACAAGATCACCCTCGAAGTCAGCGACAGCCAGAGCCTGGCCAGCCTCTCGCCAGCGACGATCAATATCAGCGGCACCTACATACGAATCACCTGATACGACAAGCTATTACAGGGTCGTTCACAGAGCTCGAGCTGTGGCCTCGGAACCGCATCGGTTCCGAGGCCACAGCCGTATCCAGGCCCTCGAGGCGCGCCGACGACAGAAGGACGGGCGCCTCGGCACGAGCATCTTGAGTACGACGGATGGCGATGTCCGACTTCCTCGCCGCCGCCCGAACAGTGTCGCGGTCGCCGAGAACGACGTCACCCTCGAAGTACAGCAACGGCAACTCGCCGGGTTCGCACAGGCGACCCTCGACATCAGCGAGCCTACGAACAGGTCACCCTACGCGAGGCGCTGTCGCAAAGCCTGGCGATGAGGCTGAGCGAAATACCGCCCAGTTCCAGCATTCAACTCCTGATCATGCCGTGCTCGACCTCTCGGTCGGGTGCGGCGTCTTCTTTTCGTTCTGACCAAATCCCGTCGGATCGCCCGACGACGTCGACCGGCACTCCAGTGGCAGGTCCGATCCACAAGCCAGCACCTCACCACCCGCAGTCGAGGTGCATTCAATCCCGGCTCGGTCTTTTCACTGGAGCCCGATAGCAAAACCGTGAGGTATCCGATGGCACCGAAAGATCCGGCTGACAAACCGACCAAGGATGACAGCCGCAAAGCGCCGGAACGGCGACCGACCCAGCCGAAGGCCGGTGCAGCGCCAGGCACGACGCCCGCACCCAGTTCGAATAGTTCACTGCCACCGTCGGTCCCATCCAATACTAACGGGGTAGGGGGAGGGCAACAATCACCGCTGGACAAGGGCCCGTCCCCCTCGCCCGCAGCACCCTCACCGTCCCAACAGTCGGATGTATCGGGCCGACCGCAGCCGAAGATCGATTTCGGCGGGATGCCCGACCTGAGCGGACGCAAAGAAGGCGACCAGTGGTCGGTTACCCGACCTGACGGTCAGATCGTCAACTACCGAATTCCCGAAGGTAACGGGAACAAGTCCGTGGATATCAGCGTCGTCGGCGCCGAGGGCGGACTACTTGGATCCATGCGCGCCGCCATGAACGAGCAGGGCGGCGGGTTCCAGGAGTGGATCGACGTCAAGGATGGTCCCTCGATCTACCTCGGCCAGGACACGACCTACACCAATCCGTACGCGGGGATCTATAACCAGGGCACACCGACGACCGGCGCACCGGACAGCGCCAAGGCCTACCTGCCCGACTTCCAACAAGCATTTCCACTGATCGACAACGGTGAAGTCGTAGGGCAACTCGGAGTCGTACCGAGCCCGGACGGCAGTCCCGACGTGTATCAGAACGTCTACCGGGACAAATTCGGAAACCTGAGTTACTGGCAGAACCGATCCACCGAATCCGGTGGCATGGTCGGCTGGCAGAAAGGGCAGGAAAACAGCGACGGAACCGGCTGGTTCAACCTACCGACCGGTACCTCGGGATCACCGGAACGCTGGGAACTCACCCCCGACTCGCCGTTGCTGAATCGGATCGAAGAGAGCTCGATCGGCGTTCACACGCAGACGATCGACCGTGAGACCGGTGCCTACAGTGACAGATTCACCTCCAAGATCTCCCCGGAGCTGGGCTATTTCACCTACCGCAACAGTGAGGGAACGACCACCAAACTCGGCGACGACGGTTCACTCGTCGTCGTCGACGGCAAGGGTGAGCTTCTTGTCAACCGACCGGCGCCCAAACGTGTGTACCCGGACACCAGGAGCAACTGGGAGAAGACCTGGGACTACATGGGCAATTCTGCCGAGAGCTTCGTCGACGGTGTCAAATCGCTGGTAGGACAGAATTCGAAGACCTACGGCGACGACAGCCTCTCACCCGAAGAAGCCAAGCGGCTGAATCGAAATGGTGCCTGGTTGGACATGATACTCATGCCGTCCGCGGTGCTCTTCGGTGCTGCGCTGATGGTGGAGGACGGCTACAACGCAACGTTCGGTGGGGGATTGCGTGATGATGCCTCGTCCACAGCCCAGGACAATGTTCTCGGGACACTGAATCTGTTCGGGCAGTTGGCCATCGGAGCGGACTTGTCGAACTTCGACGAGCAACCCGGCCAGACGCTCAGCGACGCAGTACTCGGCACGTCATTGTTCTTCCTTCCCAAAGTTCCCCGAGCGGCGCGTGGAGGTACGCCTTCACCGCATATTCCTCCCGCTGTTCGGAGCGGCCTCGGCGATTTCGGCCTCGGATTCGGATCGCATCCGATCCCTGCCCTCCCCGGCGGCTATCCGAGAGGAGCGGCACCGTGGGAGAAGCCAGGGTTCGATATGCGCACTGGTGGCGATGGCATTCCAAGTTCTCCCGGCGGTACTCCTCGTAATACGCCGAGAGATGGCCCGGACGGGCCTGCGCATCCGGTACCGGGACGTCCGGACCAGACGCCGAACCCGCGGAGCGCACCACCACCGCTACCCGCGGGACTTCTGGACCCGCACGATCCGACGCTGAACGGGCTCGGCCCCGCAGTGGAAGAACCCCGCAATCCTGACCTTCCCTCGAATCACCCAGGATCGAAACTGGGCAGTGAGCGCCCCAGTGGCGACGGTGACCGATCGGCTGGTTCCCAGACACCCCCGCCCCTAAGAACGCCCGAGGGCTATGAACCAGGAGCTGAGCCGGGCACCTGGTACGACAGCAATGGCAACCTACGTGGTCCCAACGGGCAGATCATGAAGAACCCGGACCGGCCCGTCGCCCCCGAGTCCACGCCGAGCGCCCCGCGGCAGAAGCCGCGGGGCTTGGCGGGGTGGGTCGATACCGTTCGCGGTGAAATCGAAGACTTTTTCGGTGCCTTCCGTCCCGGTGCCCTGGCTGACGAGGTCAAACCAGCGATCCCGGGGCGGATCGGTAAGAACGACGACGTCGTCCCGGCGATGATCAAGGGAACCGAAGCGTTCCAGCCCAGCTGGTATGCCCGCTGGCAGATCAACCGGACATTGCGAGAACGGGCCGAGGCGATCGGCGCGCGCGACGAACTACTACGGCAACGCGACAACTACGCGATGGAGCACGGCGTCGCCGATCCCGCGTTCAAGATCGACGGCAGCCCGAAGAACCTGAGCTCGAAGTCGATTGAAGATGCCATAGAAAACCTGCGGGACAGTGGTAGGAAGATGGAGGCCGACGAACTGGCCGCGCTGGATGATCGCGCCAGAGGGGCGATCACGCCGGTCACCAACGCTTCCGAGAAGCTCGGGGTGATCGGTGCCAGGGACTACATCAATCAGCTGGGCGGGAAGGTCATCTATGTCGGTCCGGGAGGTCGCGATCACCTCGATGTCGTCGGTGTGATCGACGGCAAACTGATGGTGATCGAGGCCAAAGGTGGTGGGGCCCGGCTGGGTGCGAGGTGGGTATCGCCCGAGGAGGGTCTTTGGCACAACGAGCAGCAAGGAACGGCCGAGTATCTGCGGTATCTGATGAGAACCGATGAGGAGTTCTTGGCACAATTGCGTGTCACGAACCCGGAATTGGTGGACGCGGTCGAGGCGGGAGACCTGAGCAATGTCGAATACAAACTGGTCAAGGTCGGTGAGGACGGTCAAGCGACCGTGTCAGAGTTCGACATCGAAGGTATGCCGCGGATACCTATCGACGCCACCCACTTCGGTGGTCGGGCGCCATTCGGGAAGTCGGTACCACAGAACACCACCCCACCCGCCGGTCCGATCGCGTGGGAAATACCGCGAGTGTCGATCGAACCGTGGTCGAGCGGTCTCGGTGCGGTGTTCGGTATGGGCTCGGTGCTGGGAACCAGGTTCGACTCGTGGACCGACAGCCTGATCGGGTTCACCCGGTCGATGGCGAATCCACCACCAGCACCGACCCCTGCCGCGGTCGCGGCGATCCCGAGCGCGCCCGCGATACTGTTCGCCAACAGATCCGAGAATAAGTCGATGACCGTCAACATCGTCACCCCGCACATCGACTCGTCCACTCCGAGCCCGCAGGAAGCAGTCAGAGTGCTTGGACTCGGTGCCCACCTACGCTAGCCACCAGCTTCGAGAACCGGCCGCGTAACAACGGCGATCGCCGTCACATCTCAACAGGAAGTAGTACACAACATGCAGGTCGACTACGACGGCGCGGTCCGGATCGCGCGGCTGGCAGCGGCATTCGACTGGAGTTGGACCGTTGCCGATGTAGAGCCCTTCTGTGCCGCGGCGGGCTGGCGCTTCGAGCCATTCCCCAAAACAAGCAAGACGCTGAGCCTCCAGGTGACGACCGATCTTGCTGTCAACCGCCAGGACGGCCTCGCCCGGGCCAGTGTCCTCGAGGTCAAGCGATGGCGACCGTCGCGAACAATGCTGAATGACTTCAGCGTCTACATCACCGACGTCACCACCGTCGGTGATGTAGACGCCGACCTGACCGACGCGTTCGCCGGCCTGACCGCGCGCCTGACCTCCGAACTCGCCGAACCTACACGGTGGTCTACCGGAGACGATGGCCTCGACCGGGAAGTCGGTTGGGAGCTGCCGAAATCGGTCATCGTGTTGTCGGCTAGTTATCCGGTGCAATCCCCGCCCAAGCCCACCGGCGCGATCAGGCTGAAGCTGATCAATCCCGTATACCAGGCCTTCAATGACGCAGCGGCGGAATACGAGCGCCTGGAAGAAGAGGACGAAGGGTAGCGGTCAGACCGTTCGGTCTCGGATGGGGCGCGCGGCCCGTGCGGATCGGCGTCGCGGGGGGCCACGGGACGTCGGGTACAGGTACATGCCTCACATGTGCCGTGTCGATGGTGCCTGGGAGACCATCTACAACTCTCTGATCATGCGGATCTCAGCCATCCCAGCCGGTAATGACTCAACCATGAAATCAGCCAGAAAGTGGGGGCGGTTCATCTTGCCGTCGTAGTAGATCCGGCCCCGGGTGCCCGGCATACGTACTTGCGTCAACGCGATGGTGTGCAGGGCGTTGTACCGAGGGCGTGCTTCTGTCGGTTTCCGGGCTGTCCGGCGGTGTCCAGGGCAGTTGCGGACCTGGATCGCCGATCTAGAGTCTGAGCCGTGGGAGATATCGTTTCGTGGGTCGCGGTGCGTGGACGGTCGAGGACAACGGTTCTCGATGTGCTGGGTCTGGCCGAGATCGAGAGCGGGGCGTCCGGTGCAGAGTCTGTGTCGTTCGCCGATTGGCACATCGTGTTCGACCCCTATGTGAATCCGCCGGGGTTTCTGCGCTATCCCGAGGTGTTACGACCACTGTCGAAGGGGGCCGAGGTAGTGGCGTACTACGAGTCCTCATTCGGACCGAGTAGTTCGGCGGCGGGGTTCAGCGACGGGCGGCAGATCTGGGGCGTGCGTCATGATCGGGATGTTGCGGTCGATCACCTCGAACACGAAGATGATCCGCCGGGCGAGTTCGCCGATTTTTTGGCCCGCGCGCGTGCGAATCAGGCGTCTAGTGCGGAGGTCGACTACTTCTACGAAGTACCTACCGAACTGGCGCGGTTGGCGACGGGTTTCCGGGCGGACAATGCGCTGCGTGGGGCGCGGTCCGCAGAGTACTTCTCCTCAGCGTGGGCCTGCACCGCTACGAGAGTTCACTACGGGTATCGAGTGAGTGGGTTGAGGGACCGGGAGCACGCGCATGAGGTGCTCGGTGCCCTCGGCGACGTCCATGATCGTGAGTATCTGGGTGAGGACGTGCTCAATAGTTGGCGTGAGGAGCCTGACGGCTGGTGGAGCAGTTTCGGCTATACCGAGGACACGCCGGTCCTGATTGCGGGTTTCGATCGGTGGCGTCCCGGTTTCGAGGAAGCGGTCACCCGCGCCGCCCTACAGGTTGTGCCGCAGGCGCGGGTCGAGATCGACTGGAACTTTCCGGACGATCCCACACGGAAGGTCGCATAATCGGCTCGGCTCACGGCGAGGATGTGCATGAGAAGAAGGTCCGGAGAGGGTGTCGATCAGCCTGACCTAGCGTTGTTGCTGGCGCAGGGCGAAGATCTGATCGAGCAGCTGGCGAATGCGCACATGTCCTGGGGGCTGGGCTCGGCGGATCGGTGGGGATCTCGACCAGCGCACAGGTCTGATTTCATGGACCTTCCCCGACAAGACCGCCACCGCACCCGCACAGATCATCGGCAGCCACAACACGCGGGCCGGTACATGGGGATGTGGGCATGTTTCAACGAGAGCATCCTGCCCGACATGAGCCGCGACTCCCAGATCGTATGCGAATGGGCACGAGCCCACAGTCTTCCGAACCTGGCCAAGCCGGTCGTCGAGGCTAACGATCAGATGGCCGCCACGCTCGCCGCATTCGCCGTACGAGTGACAGGGGCGACCGGATTCTACCGAGGTGCGGGCAGCGCAGTGAGCTCGTTCAACACCTTCGGTCCGGTCACACCACCGCACAGGACGGTACGACTTCGAACTTTGCGATCGAGGTTTCGACGTAGGTGAAACGACTTCCCTTCCGCTGCTTTGAGTCGCCTAGGCATGTCCGGTGCAGGGATTCGTCCCGGCGCTGGTCTCGCGCCAGATCGACGGCGCTGTTCGGACGCGGGATCGGGCTGATCGCGGGCGGATCACCGTCGGCGTGTGTTCGCCGCTGTTCTGCCGGTGGGCGGTCGAAGGCCGTGCCTTCGTGCGCGGAAGTAATGAAGATATCGGGCTATGCGGGTGTTGCGAGGGCACTGCTCACGGCGTCGCGAGTCCACCTGTCGCGAGTGCCGCCGAGGTGAAGTTGATGCTGTAGAGCGAGGTGAAGAACGTTCCGGCAGTGCGTGTGAAGGCGACGTCGATGACCGAGTTCGCCCCAAATTACTACCGGAGTCCCCCCATCGTTGTCGGCGCGATCTACGCTGGTCGCCCGACATGGCGATGGGTGGGAAGGTGCTGCGCTGGTTGCGGACCGGAATGATCGTGGGTTGCGCATCTGCGCTGGTGCCGTTCACTGCGGGTTGCGCGTCTTCGATGGACGGGCCGCAAGGTTTCGAACCGTGCTCGGCGACATTCCCGCCAGCCGCAGCAGCATTCCCCCGGACGGCAACGGCGTACAGGGCGCCATAGATCTCGCCCACGGCATCGGCCGCGACCTAGACATCCTCGGCGACCTGGCCTACAACCGCCTCTACGCGCCGCTGTTGGATATGGCCACCCTCACCCCAGGGCCCGACGGATCGCTGCACCCGATGGTCACGCACCGCGCGCCCGAACACAGCACCACCGAGGAGATACTCGCGGGCCTCAACATCGGCCTGCTGGTGACCGGAGGAATCGACCTCAGCCTCAGCCTCGCCGAACGCGCCGCCGCGCAGACAATCGGCCGCCGAGCCGCCACGGCCGCACTGGCCGAAGGCATGTCCCAGGCAGAGGCTATGGCCGCGGCCCGGTCCGCCATCGACCGATTCGAACGACTGTCTCCCGAAGCCAAAGCACAGATCGCAGATGGCTCCGTACCCTACGGTGTCGGTCCGCGCGGGCCCGCGCTCGGCAGCGAATTCGACGGTCTCGGCGCCCGGGCCGGTGCCGAAAGTGAGGTCGGCGTGCCGCCGAGTCCCGGGCCGAGCAGACCTTCCGGTCGGCCGGAGCCCCAGGGGAGCGGGTCCACGAAGCCGTCGCAGGGTGAGGGATCCACGATGCCTCAGACCGAAGGCGGTCGTCCGGTCAGTCAAGCGAAGTTGGAGTTTCGCGCTGAAGGCGAATCGATCCTAAGAGGTATGAAGGTCGACGGAACCGATGAGTCGATGGCGGACGCGATCTGGGGAGGCCTGCCTGCCTCCGCACGGACGCGCGCTGCGGAACTGGTCGGCGGTGGAACGGCCTTCCCGAAGGACGCGGTGCTGGCAGGGCAGCGTGATTATGCGATCCGGTGGGCTTTCGCGCAGGAGGCGCGGGGCAATCCCGGGAGATTCGCCAATGCGTACGAGTACTACCAGGTCCAGTTCAAGCGGTATCAGAAGTCGCTCAACACCCCGTTGAACAAAACAAGAATCTGGGCAAACTCGCGGCCGAGGACTTCACACCCCATATGGCGGATGAGCTGCTCGCGTTAGATCTGGAACTCGTCCGCCAGAGCGGGCGAGGCGCCGTGAACATCGACGCGAATCTGACGGAGGCGGCTCTGGTACAGGCTGTCCGAGATGCGGATCGACTGGGATTCGCTGACGAGTATTCCGCCGCCTATCACCCGTACAAGCATGAGCGCGAGTATCCGACGATCGAGAAGATCGGCCTGAACGAGATCGACGCATACCAGAACAGCGCGGCCAAGACGGTGCGTGAGGGTCGATTGGTCGACTACTACCTCGATCCGGAGACCGGAGCGACGAAATTGGTCTTCCACCGGCTGATCGATGATGGAACAGGAAGAATCACCACTACTGAGGCGATAGTGTGGGTCGATCGGGAGGGCCGCGCGTCTCTCGCGTCCTACGGTAAACCGAAGGCCAAGAAACTCGGCCCGAACAAGGACCCACTCCCGGAATACAGCTTCGACAGACCTGGTGAGAGACCGCCGACCGATTCATCGGACGATGTGGAGACCGGTCCGACCCACCTACCGCGGCCCATACTCGTGGTGCCGCCTCTCCTGTCGCTCAGGCCCCGCCAGGAGTCCAGCGATGCTCCATTCGACGCGGGCGCGGCAGGTACGGCTCCTTGGGCTGTTGACCTACTCCAACGACTTCGAGAAACACTTGCGATTGCCCAGCAGACCGTGCCGCACCCGATCAGCGGTATCGATCCCGTCGGCCCGATCGCGGACCGCCGTGTTGATCAGTCGCTGACATTCAATGTCAGCGTGCCTCAGCGTCGGGCTGATCTGGACGCGGAATCATATAAGGTTCTGACCTATTCGGCACATCTGAGCTGATCGCGCGGCGAAAGGATTTGAAGAAATCGTGGTTCGTCACATAGGACAAGGGGAGGAAGAAATGGATCTGAGCGCGCGCGCAGAGCATATGCGGAGAGCGATCGATAAGTTCGGTGAGGCGGCAGAGATCGTGGCATCCAATGCGGAAAATCTGATTCGGCGACGCGATCAGGCGTTCGCCGAGGGGATGTCGGACCTGTATTCGATCTGCCTCGGGGGGGTGGGGCGGCGGTCTGCTGGATGGGTCGATTTCCGGGATCAGGCGACAAGCCTGATCGAAGCGAGTGGCGGGGCGATGACCAACTACATCGATGACACCCTCGACCACGCGTTGCATTCTGCGCTCGAGGACTGGGATAGCTGGGAGGTCGCCTGTCGGTATCGGTCCACAGTACAGTTCCTGCTGGATGAGTTCGATGGCTCGGAATTGTTGGCTTCGCCCGATTATGACAATCAGATGATGGCCGAAGCCGACGCGAATTTGCGCAAGCAGGCGGCGTGGGTGTCGCTGCTGTCAGGTGAGGAGCCGCCGACGGGGATTCCGGAAAATCATTGGTGGTGGTTTCTGCCGGGCTCGTCCTCAAGGTGAGAATCACTGCTCCGTTGGGTCACCGCGCGCGGCGGAAGAACGGGAATGGCGCTGCCAGCGTCCACCTCGGTGCCTTCGCTGGTTCAAGCACTGGCGTGATGGCAACGGCGCAGCACATATGTGACCGTGGGCAGATGACCTACTACATCACCTGCGGGAAACGATCGAGATGGCTCAGCACACGATCCCGCAAACCTATGCGGCGATGCCCGTCGCTCGCGCCGGGAAATCGCAGGATCGGCCGCTGACGTTCGATATCCGCTTGCAGAGGTCGACAATGGACATGCGAGCGGAATCAGCTAAGGTGCTGACCCATTCAGCCCATTTCGGATGATTCGTACGGGGGTCGAAATGGCGCAGTTCCGACGATGGCGGAGACGGCAGATGGCTTCGACGGTGAGAGACAAGTTGATGCGTGACGCGATCGCGGCATTCGAGGAATCCGCGATGATCGCGGATTCCGGCGCGGAGGATGTGATGCACCGGCGAGATTCCGTGTTCGGGCGGGCGATGGCGTATCTGTTCGAGGTCTGCCTGGACTCCGAGCCGGTGAAGGCAGATTCCGAGTGGGCCGAATTCCGGGAGCGGGTAATAGGTCTCATGCGGCGCAACGGGTGGGCGTTCCACAACTACATAGACGCCACCACCGAGTCGGCACTGCACTCCTCGGTGGATGGCTGGGATTCGTGGACATCGGCGTGTCGACGCCGGTCCTCGGTGCAGTTCGTCATGGACGAATTCGACGGCGCCGCGTTGTTGTACGCCGGTGATTACGACGTCGAATTGTTGCGGGAGGCAGACGAGGAGCTACACGAACGCGCGCATCGGGTCTCGCCGCTGCCCGACAACCTGCGCCCACCTGGTATTCCGGAAACCCACTGGTGGTGGTTGTCACCGGGGAACCCGTGAGGTCAGTCGGGAAAAATCGGGGCTGAGAGTCTGTCGGTTTGCCGTACGCGGACTGTTGCGTCGGGCCCCCTGGCTTTCTCGACCGGGTTTTGTCGCGGTCTACCGTAAAAGATCGGTCGCGCCGATTGTCGGCCCGCCCCGGTCGAGTGCAGGCGTAGAGGGCGGTTGGGCCCGGCGGGGTCGGCCTCATGCTTGCTGAACGCCGTGATGGCGCTGTGGAATTCGGTCGATGCGGGTGTCGGCGGCGGTGGTGGGCGCGAATCTGTGCACGTGTCAGGGGCTTTGGCTTTCGCGGGATGCCGTGTTGTGGGTCGGGCTGGACTGCTGGGGCGGTGCTGCTGAGGGGGTGCGAACTTATGGTGTCCTTCGGTGTATCGGCGATACATACCGTTCGGTCGGTGCCTGTGGCCTGGGGTTTTGCCGGTTCACGAAATATCAGTCCCAAGCCCCGTCCGAGGGAGGCAGGGACTGCTGCACGATCCGGTGACAGCGGTTACGCAGCTCGAAGAGCTGGTGTGGCCATAATGGCCTCGTATTCGATCGGGGTCAATTTGCCGAGCCCGGCCTGGCGCCGACGCCTGTGGTAGGTCCGTTCGATCCAGGTGACGATCGCGATCCGAAGCTCCTCACGACGCATCCAGGGCCGACGGTCGAGGACGTTCTTCTGCAGCAATGCGAAAAACGACTCCATCGCGGCGTTGTCACCACACGCCCCGACTCTGCCCATCGATCCGACCAAACCATGAATACCTAAGGTGCGGACGAACTTTCGTGACCGAAACTGCGACCCGCGGTCGCTGTGAACCACACAACCAGCGACATCCTCGCCAGCGGCGCGACGTCGGGCCACAGCCGAATTCAGTGCATCGACGGCAAGGCGTGCTTTCATCCGCGAGTCGATCGAGTAGCCCACGATCCGGTTCGAGAACACGTGGCGGTCTCAAGGAACCAACGCAACACCTTCATTCGGAGGTTGTCGTGACGGTTTCGTGGAACGATCGATGTATCGCGTACTCGATGCTTCTCGAGGGTGCTTCCGCTCAGGAAACGGCGAGGCGATTCGGTGTGAACACGGGAGCGGTCGTCGAGTGGGCAAGGCTGGCGGGCATGGTGATCCGCATGGGAGCCCGAGGGGGCATCGAGCCTGTCGATGAGTCAATGTCGGCATTGAACCCTCAGCGCGGGTACCGTCGCTTGACTCACGAGGACCGTGTCTTCATCGAGATGGCGATCAGCAGCACGCCCGCGTGGTCGATACGAGCGATCGGCCGGCACCTGAGCGTTGCCGCGTCCACAATCTCACGGGAGCTTCGACGTCACAGAGTCGAGACCGGGCGAGGGCGAGGCGCGTCGCGGGAGACGAGATACCATGCCGGAGTCGCGCAGCACCACACGATGCGCTCGCGCGTGAGAACGAGGGCACGCAAACTTGATTGCAGTAAGCTGCGGTCACTCGTCGTCTCGGGCTTGAACGAGAAGCACTCGCCGCAGCAGGTCGCAGGGAGACAACGGGTGATGTTTCCCGACCAGCCGGAGTTGTGGGTGTCCCACGAAACGATCTACCAAGCCCTCTATGTCCAGGGCAGGGGATCGTTGCGGCACGAACTGACTGTCGCCAAGGCGTTGCGTTCAGGTCGTTCTCGCAGAGCACCTGCCTCACGATTGCCATCCCGCGATGTCCGACCGTGGTTGGCGGGGGCCCGGATCACGGACCGTCCCGCTTCCGCGGTCGACCGTGCTGTCCCTGGGCATTGGGAAGGAGATCTCGTGGTCGGGCCCGGGAACTCCGGAATCGTCACGCTCGTCGAGCGGAACACGCGCTTCGCCTTGATAGAACGGCTACCCGGCGTGCGCGACTCGATCACGGTGATCGACGTCATCCGCAACCAAATCATGCGCCTCCCAAGTCATCTCAGGAGAACATTGACCTGGGATCAGGGGCAGGAGATGTCGAGACACGCAGACTTCACGATCGCGACCGGATGCCCTGTGTTCTTTTGCGACCCGCATTCGCCCTGGCAACGTGGCTCGAACGAGAACCTGAACGGCCTTGTCCGCGACTACTACCCGAAGGGCACAAACTTCAACAACGTCTCCGACGGCGCGATCGAGGCAATGGTCGATCAGCTCAACAACCGCCCCCGCAAGACTCTCGGATTCCATACCCCTCGTGAGAAACTGAACGAACTCATCAGCAGTGTTGCGTTGGTTCCTTGAGACCGCCCGTCCTTGATCGCGCAGAGATAGAGCTTCCCTTCACCGGTGTGGTGCTCGGTAATATCGGTGAGCCACAACGCATTTGGTGAATCAGCGGTGAAGTTCCGCTCGACCAGGTCGTTATGGACCGGCGGACCCGATCGACGGTTCTTCGCCCCGCGCTTCTTACCGAAGCTGCTCCACCATTTGTTGATCGAGCAGATCCGCCACGCGGTCCGCGACGCCATCTGCTGGCCCGCTTCGGCGGCCTCGTCAGCGAGGAACCGGTACCCGAACTCGGGGTCGTCACGGAGAGCGTCGAACAACGCGTTGGCCCGATACGCCTGCTCGAGTTCAGCATTGGTGACCGGATCGGCGAGCCACCGATAATACGGTTGGCGCGCAATCTCGAAGACCCGGCACGTCACCGCGACGGGAATTCCGTCGGCGGCCAGCTCGCGGACGAGCGGGTACATCATTTTCCCGGCAGGTTCGCCTGCGAGAGATAGGCCGCGGCGCAGGACTTCGTTCTCCTGCTCGAGGAGCCGGATGCGTTTACGCGGTTCAGCGTTGTCGGCGGACTGCTCGTTGGTGATTCCGGGCTTGGCGCCGTCCTCGACGTCGGCGGCCTTGAGCCAGCCGGCCAGGCATGACTCGCTGATCCCGAAGTCGGCGGCGATCTGTTTCAGTTGTTGGCCGGGTTCTCGGTTGCGGGCTACGCGCACGACGTCGTCGCGGAACTCTTTGGGGTAGGGCTTGGGCACGGCATACATCCTTCCAGCAGTGCCTCACGGCACCACAGATCAGATGTCACCGATCCGTGCAGCAGTCCCAAATGCCCGTGCGTTCCATCCTCACTGCCCCTCCATCACCACACCGACGAGCTTCGAACCCGTTACCGCAACTACTATCACGTCCGGCGCCGGACCGTTACACATCTGGCCTCACACGCCAGTACGACGTTGCGGTGACGTCGACGACCGCGCCCATCGGCCCCAGGATGCGCCGTGACGCTGGCGCCGCCGACACCGGGAGCGACATCGGCGTGTGCCCGGTGGTCGCTGCGAGTCGTTCGCTGCCGGGCACACGCCGGTCAGCGGTCCACGGCCCGGGACAGGTGTTCGGGATAGCGCGCACCGGCGAATGCGGTGGCCGGTGCGGTGGCTTCGATGCGTGCAAGATCTGCTGGGCTCAAGTCGATTTCGGCGGCCACGATGTTCTCCTCGAGGTATGCGCGGCGTTTGGTTCCCGGAATCGGCACCACGTCGGCACCTTGACTCTTTACCCAACCCAATGCCAATTGTCCTGCGGTGATGCCTTTTTCGGCGGCGATCTCTCGCAGTGTGGCGACGACCGCGAGGTTGTGGTCGACATTGTCTTCGCTGAAGCGGGGCAGTCCACGTCGCATATCGTCGGCGGGCATATCGGCGGTGGAGGTGATCGCGCCGGTCAGGAAACCGCGCCCGAGCGGAGAGAACGCAACGATGCCGATCCCCAGCTCACGACAGGTCGGAACGACATCGGCCTCGACGTCGCGGGTCCACAACGACCATTCGCTCTGCAGGGCGGTCACCGGATGCACCGCGTGCGCCCGCCGGATCGTCGCGGCCGATGCCTCGGAGATACCCAGATGGCGTACCTTGCCCGCGGTGACCAGTTCCGACAGCGCTCCCCAGGTCTCCTCGACGGGCACTTTCGGGTCGACTCGGTGCTGGTAGTAGAGATCGATGTGGTCGACGCCCAAGCGGGTCAGCGACTCGTCACAGCACTTCTTCACGTACTCGGCGTCGCCGCGTGCGCTCATACCTTCGGGCAGCCACACGATGCCGAACTTGGTGGCGAGGACCACCTCGTCGCGGCGCCGCGCGATCGCGCGGCCGACGAGTCGCTCATTGGCTCCGGAGCCGTAGACATCGGCGGTGTCGAGCAGTGTCACGCCGAGGTCGAGCGCGCGGTGGATGGTGGCGATCGACTCCTCGTCGTTGTCGCGGACACCGTAGGCCTGGCTCATTCCCATGCAGCCGAGCCCCTGCGCGCCGACGGACAGTTCACCGAGTTTCCTGGTCGGGATCATGCGGAGATCTTCTCCTTCACTGCCGCGAATGCGTCCTACCGTGCGGCGGGTCGCCCGTCGAGTTCGGAGACGACGCTACGACCTGGAGTGTGCTCCATGTCAAATAGTTGATCAGGATGCGTCGTCAACGCTGTCTTGTGGATGGATGATCGGCACGTGGCTCGGTTCCCCTTGCTTCCGATAGATGTCGACTCACCGACTGGACGTGGCGGGCCTCCTGCGACTTGGTGCACGATGGTGAACGAATCCCGTCGATTTCCTGAAATGATTTGGTCTGTCACGGGATCGGCGATCGCCGAACATGTCTGACCGCGTTTGTTGTCGGTGGGACGGCCTATCGTTCGACGATGGTCGGTGCCGTGGTGTTGGAGCCGTTGGTGGAGTCGATGCTGTCCGATTTCGATGTGCTGGCGGCGGCGTGCCGCGCCGAGATCGAGGGCACGGCATCGCCTGAGGTCATCGCTGTACTGCACAGTCCAGCACTGTGCTGGGTTCGTACCCACGGCCTGCATTACGTGCAAACTCTGTTCGAGGGCGAGATGCACGTGTGCAGGCTTTCCGGCAGAGATTCGCGACGCCGAGAGGCCGCCTCGGCCTATCAGCGGGCGGAGACGCTGCGGCTCGCCGCGCTGTCCCGGTGGCGTGCCGAACTCGCGGATCGACATCGTAATTCAGGCCCGCGAACCTTCGAGGAGATGTGTGCCTGGCTGATGAAACTGTTGTTGCCAGAGGACTATTCGCGTGAATTTGGCTCGGCGATGATCGTGGCCGACGGTTGCCCGGATCGGGGACGATTGCCGTCGCACGACTGGTATGCGTGGGGCGTCGAGCACGGGTGGTCGACGC
The DNA here is from genome assembly GCF_019038455.1 of Nocardia noduli. Taxonomy (NCBI): domain Bacteria; kingdom Bacillati; phylum Actinomycetota; class Actinomycetes; order Mycobacteriales; family Nocardiaceae; genus Nocardia; species Nocardia noduli. Next base: position 22,720 of record NZ_JAFMPL010000041.1, on the reverse strand, counting down.
CGCGGTCGACGCCGGAGACGGACCGGGTGATGGCCTTGGGGGAGTCCGCGTTCGTCGACACGGTGCGGCGGTCGTTGACCGTCGAATATATCGCGGGCTTCGATGAACCACCGGTCGTGGAGCGCTGGTGGCGCGCCCTGAGCCGGGTCGAACTCCTGATTCGAGAAGACATGCGATCGATTCGGGGCCGCCTACGCCGCTCCGCTCGGAGAGCGCCCGAGCACCAATTGACTCGTCTGCGGGAACTGTACGAGGAGTTCGCTGTCCTGCGCGTGCATCGCAGCGTGGCGTTGCGCGTGTACAACGAACTGCGGGACGCTGTCGCTACAGCGGTGAAGCAGGCCGAGGCCGGAATAGTGAGTGACTGCCACACCGTCGCGGCCGCTGCGGTGGCTCGCGCGCATCCCGAGATGTATCGACAGGTTCGAGAAGTGGTCGCGGCGCATCGTAAGGTTTGGGAAGACGAGGATTTCGACTTCGCCACCGCGTCGGATTTCGCCCAGGAGTTGATCACTGCCGTCGCGCCGGAGCGGGCGGTTGCCGAGGACCCCCTGCCGCTTTACGAAGTCCCCGGATATTGCACGGACGATCCGCTCGAAGTGGCCGTCGACGCGTCCGGTTACGGAAGTGCGGGCGGATACGGGTGGATGGCGGCCGATGGTCGTACCGGCAGCGGCCGCTGCACGTGGGGCATCTCCTCGACCGAAAGCGAGGTCATCGCGATCTGCGAGGCGGCGTCCGCGCCGCAACTCGCCGGACGGACCCTGCACATACTCTCCGATTGTGTCGCGGCGGTCGACGCGGTGGATTCGGCACTCACCACCGGCGTGGTCGGAAACTATCCGGTCTCGGAAGCGGTCAGGGACCAGCTGCGTACAGTTCTCGGCCGCACCGAACCGTTCACCGTGCAGTGGGGCGCGAGCCGGACCGGACACCGACTCCACGATCGCGCCCACTGCCTCGCCCGCAGTGGACGCCTGCGCTGAACTCCGCCCGAGGGAAAACTCGCGTCGATACCTCGACTGCCGACTAGTGTGTCGCGCCTGAGATCCATAGCTTAAGTTGTTAGCCTGTTCTTGTGTCGCATCGTGGGCCTTCAGCTGTTGAGATCGTTGTATCCGATGCTGAGCGGGTGGTGCTCATGGGCATGGTGGAATCGTCGGATCGGCGTGCGGCGCAACGGGCGCGGATCGTGTTGGTGTGTGCTGAGGGTATGTCGAATGCGGGTGCCGCGCGGCTTGTCGGTGTCTCGGTGGGATCGGTGGCGAGATGGCGGCGGCAGTTCGCCGACGAGGGTGTGGAAGGGCTGGTCGATCGTGATCGCGGTGGGCGGCCGGTAGTCGAGATCGTGTTGACCGTCCAAGAGCACGAGATGTTGCAACGGTGGGCGCGTCGAGCGAAGTCGTCGCAGGCGCTCGCGGAACGCTGTCGGATCGTATTGGGTTGCGCGGCAGGGAAATCCAATCAGGAAGTGGCTGCCGAGTTGGGTATCACGGCCCAGACGGTGGGTAAGTGGCGCACGCGTTTCGCGCGGAAACGTCTCGAGGGGCTGTCCGACGAGCCGCGTCCGGGCCGGGCTCCGTCGATCCTGCTGGACAAGGTCGAAGAAGTCCTCACCACGACCCTGGAACAGAAACCGGTGAACGCGACGCACTGGTCACGAACCTCGATGGCCCGACGAAGTGGCTTGTCGCCGTCGACGATCGGGCGGACCTGGCGCAAGTTCGAGCTGAAACCCCATGTGGCCGACGGGTTCAAACTCTCGACCGATCCGTTGTTCGTGGACAAGGTCGTCGACGTGGTCGGGCTGTATCACAATCCACCGGAGAAGGCGGTCGTGCTGTGCGTGGACGAGAAGTCCGGGATCCAGGCCCTCGACAGATCCCAGCCGGTGCTACCGATGATGCCCGGCATGCCCGAGCGATATTCCCACGACTACATCCGCCATGGTGTGACCAGCCTGTTCGCGGCGTTCGACATCGCCGACGGAGCCGTGATCTCCAAACTCTATTCCCGCCGCCGTGCCACCGAGTTCAAGAAATTCCTCATCGCGATCGACAAAGCCGTGCCCGCTGAACTGGACGTGCACCTGGTCTGTGACAACCTCTCCACCCACAAGACACCGGCGATCAACACCTGGCTGGCCCGCCATCCTCGGTTCCATATGCATTTCACCCCGACCGGCTCGTCCTGGCTCAACCGGGTCGAACGCTGATTCGGATTCCTCACCGACCAACTCCTGCGCCGAGGAGTCCACAAAAGCGTTGCCGCACTGGACAAAGACATCAGTGCCTGGATCAAGCAATGGAACGCCGACCCGAAACCCTTCGTCTGGCGCAAAACCGCGGAAGAGATCCTCGAATCACTCGCTAAATATCTTCAACGGATCTCCGGCGCGGAACACTAGTGCCTCGTCACGCAACGTTGGTTAGGTAATCCGGCCTGCGGATCTTCGAGCCCACAGCGAAGTCTCGGATGGGTCGGGCGTGCTGGTTGCGCCAGCGGATGTAGTCACCGATCGCCGCATCCTGCTCGGCGTGGGTGCGGTGGTCGGTACCGTTGAGCGCGAAGTACCGCAGCGCCGCGAACTCGCACTCGATCCTGTTCAGCCACGACGAATACGTCGGCAGGAACACCAACTCGATCTCGTTGTCGGCACACCACTCCCGCACTTCACGCCGCTTGTGGACCGAGTAGTTGTCCAGAATCAGATACAGGCGCTCGCCCGGCCAGCGGGCCCGCAGCGATTTCACGAACGCCGAGAACTCGATCGCTCGTTTACGGTCCCGGATCCGGTAGTACAACTGGCCGCTCCGCAGATCCAGAGCGCCGAACATGTGCCGCACCCCGTGATAGCGGTGGTAGGTCGCGCGCAGACGTTTCGGCCGTCCGGCCCGCGCCCAGCCCCGGCCGGCGCGCGGCATCAGGTTCAACGGCCCGAACTCGTCCACGCAGATCACGCGGCCGTCGGCGGGCGGGTGGTCGTAGAGGTCGAGGACCCGGTTCATCTTCGCCACGAAATCCGGGTCGTTGCTGGCCTTCCATGTTTTCGTCGCCTGCCACGACACCCCGCCGGCTTTCAGGATCCGGCGCAGTGTTTCCCGGCTGATGTCGGCGATCCCGTTGCCCCGCAGCACATCCGCCAGCTTCGACAGACTCCAGGTCGAGTACGGCCATCCCAGATCACGGGGACAGCACCGGGCGATCCGACAAATCCGGTCACGCGTGGCCGGGTCCGTCTTCGCTGGTCTGCCCCCGCTCCATTTTGGGTCGAGCGCGTCCATGCCCTTCTCGTTGAAGTCGTGAATCACCTGCCGCACATACGCTTCGGAAACCTGCATCAACTTCGCGATCAACCCCACAGGCTGATGCTGCCCCGAGGCCATCACCACGATCGCCCGCCGCATCCGGACCGGCTGCTTGCTACGCCGACCGATCTGGGCGAGTTTGCGGCCCTCTTCCGATGTCAGGGCCCTGACGAACACATCCGGCTTGCGAGCCACCGGCACCACCTCCACCGGCAGCATCGCCGGTCACCGGCCGATGATCAACCCGCCACCCCGCTGACGGGTTCCAGCATCAACCTTTCGGGACGAGGCACTAGGCGGTTTCTGCCCGTGGTTGCGAACTAGCTGATCAATGGTCGCGTCAGCCAGTCTGTATCGAGCCCTTTCCGGAAAACTGGAACCTGTGTCAGGTGGGCGTGGGTTTTTCTCGTTCGCCCGCCGGGCACTGCGGCCCGACGGGATACGACAGTTGCAGTGCCTCGGGCCGGCTTTGTCAGCTCAGTTGTGTTGTCGTGAGGGGTAATTCGACTAAGCGGGTCGAAGGATCTGTGTCTTTCCACCAAGGTTCTGTGGAGTTGTAGGCGAGGGGGTGTGCTTCGCCAGTGAGCATTGAAAGTGCTTGTGCGACTTCCTCGATGGTGGCGCGGGTGTATATGTCTATGGCGTCTCCGCTGCTGCGCCGGTGGGAGTGGTCGGCGTAGGCCTTGGCTACGGCGCGGCCGAAGTTGCGTTCGACCCATCGGAGTGTGGTGTGGCGTAGCCAGTGGGTGGTGACTCCGTGGACGGCGATCCAGGGCAGTTGGCGCGCCAGGCGTTCCCAGAGGACGTCGTAGCGTCGTGTGGTGAGTGGGTTGCCGTTGCTGTAGCGGAGCAGTCTGTGGTTGGCGTGGGCGGTGATCGGTCGGCCGTTTCGTGCACGTTGCGGCAGCGCCTTGTGGTCGGGTTTTCTGGTGTCGGAATGCTGGGCCAGGGCTGCGGCGAGTGTGGGTGATATCGGCTGCCATCGGGTGGTGCAGCCCTTCTCTTTCAGGAAGATCAGGCATCGGCCCGTGTCGAGGTCGTGGGGTTGTAGTGCGAGTGCTCCGCCTCGTCGGCAGGCGGTTTCGGTGTGTAGACGGAGGATGAGGCTGTCGAGCGCGGGGTCGTCGCCGCCGGTGGCGGCGGCGTGGTTGATCTCGGCGAGTGCGTCGTGGGGGAGGGCTTGTCTGCGTGAGGGTGGAAGGTTCGGTGTGGGGAGTGTGGTCATCGGATTGTCCGCGGCGTCGATCAGTTTGTCGTCGACGGCATGCTGGTACAGGCATTGCAGGGCGTAGATGCAGTGCAGTTCGGTGCCGAACCCACCTCGATCGCTGCGACGCATCCGCCGCTGCTCCTTGGTGATGTGCACGAATCGACTCAGCTCGGAGGCCGAGGGCTCGTCGACGCGGCGCTGCGCCCACTGGGCGAGGAGTTTGGTCCAGTAGGACATGTGGTGTCGACGCGTCGGTGTGTCGGGCATCGCTTCGTAGACCACCGGGATGTACTCGGCGAATGTGGGGACCGGCCGCGTCGGGGTGGGGGTGTCGAGGAGGCGCGCGGCATCGATGCCGAGGCCGGCCAGGATTGTTCGGGCTGCGGCCAGTTCGGCGGCGGAGGGCTGCTGCGTTGTCATGGTTGTACCTGCCCGAGTTCGTGGATCCGGCCTGCGAAGAGCTGATCGATGGTTGGGGGAGGGAAGACGAGCAGTCGGCGGCCGCGGGTATCGGCGGCCAGGAGAAGTCGGTCTCCGGTCCGGATTCCGGAGCGGCGGCGTACGCGCAGCGGTATCCGTAGGTAGCCGTCCCTGTCCAGATGCAGTTCGCCCTCGGCAGAGCAGACGATGGCGAGTGCACCCGACACCACCGGGACACCCAAGCGCTGTTCGGCGCACCAGCCGAGCGCGTCGAACAACGGTTTGTTGCACGCGCCCTGCCCGATCGATCGGGCGGATGTCGTAGGTCGTGGGTCGCGGCTTCGACGCCGGTGCGGTGAGTGCGGGCAGCGGCAGCGGCACACGCCACTGCGAGCCGACAGCGTGGGTGCCGACAGGCTGGCTGTGCCCCGTTTCGAACGCCTGATGTGGCAGCAGCGTGAGGCTTGGGGCTGGAATCGCGTCGCTCACCGGCGTGTCCCTCCACGACGAGATTGGCCGCGATTCGGTCGGTGCCTGATCGATCCGGTGTCATTACGGTCAACCAACACTCGTGACGCAGCGGATTCGCCATCGTGCGGTGTTGGAGACACCCCAACAACACACAAAACGCGGCGAATGCGCAACTTTGGTGTGTTCGTGGACGCGACCGTATTCCGTTTCCTGGGATCTTCCGACCACCTCCCGTCGTATCCCGGCGAAGCTCATGGGAGAGTGGACGCGGCTCTCCGGTGAGGCGTCGTCGTGAAGATCGCTTGTCACTCACCGAGCCCGGTCCTGTCCTTCCCGACGAGCAGACCGCGCAGGCAGAGCCGCTCGACGGTCGCCGCGACATCGGCGGGCGCTGCCTGTGGGTCGCGGAGGCTGAGGATCAGGATGTTGTTCACGAGCGTGGCGGCGATCGTCGCGGCGGGAACGTCGTCGACGAGGGCGCGCTCCTTCTGGCCCGACCCGATCGCGTCCACTATGAGCCCGGGGAAGTCGAGCGCGGTGAGTACCCGCGTGACCGTGTTGGGGGATTGGAACCGCTCGACACTGATGATCATCGTCATGGCTTCGATCAATGTCCGGTTCGCGGCGATCAGCTCGGCGAGCTGGGTGAGGAACCGGCGCAGGACATCGTCGACCTGCCGGTAGCGGGTGTCGCTGTCGGTACGTTTCGCGAGCTGCTGGAAGGCGGTGGTGAGACCGGCCACGACAATGTCGGGAGTGGTCGGAAACAGCGTATCCAGCAGCGCGGGCGCCACATTGGCGGAGATCGCGATCCGCGTGCGGGTCGTGTTGAAATAACCTCGCTCACCGAATTCGGTGGTGGCGGCGGTGATTATCGCACTCTCCGGATCGTCCGGTAGCGAGGTAGAGCCTGCCAGCTGAAATCCTCCGACCGCTTTGTCCGCCAGCGGGGTGATGGTGTCATCGATGTGCCCGTGCGTCTGGTCGGGGTCGACGATGGAGGCGAAGAGAGCGACGACGGCGTGGCCGAAGAGGTCGTCGGGCACGGAATCGGGATCGAATCGGGCTCGGAGAGTAAGCCCTTCGGCCAGCGCGGCCACTGTCACCGCCAGCAGCTCGACCGTGAACGGCTGACGTAGGCTCGCGCCCCAACGTTCCAGGGCTGCGGCGTGTACGCGCGCTGAGATGTTGGTGGTCCGGGTGTACTCGTCGCGGACGGATTCGAGTGCTCCGGCGTGATTTCCGGCGGCGGCGGCGACCACGAGCCGGAGTTGCGTGCCCGGGTCGGTTCGGACCTGTTCCAGGTTCCACCGGCACATATCGCGGATGGTCGCGCGGGGATCGCCTCCGCTCGCGTGGGTACGGCGGCTGACCTCGTCCTCGACCACCTCGGCCGCGCGCTGTGCGCCGCCCTGCATCAGGGTTCGCAGCAACTCGTTCAGGTACAGGTCCTTACCGCCGCCGCCACCCGTTCGGCGCGGATAGGTCGTGGAGAAGGTCTGCTTGGACAGGCCCGCGCGCTGCGTGACGTGCCGGTCGATGACGAGCCCATCGGATAGCAGGTTCAGATCGCCTGCTGCGAGCGCTTCCCTTCCTGCCTGCAGAAACCGTTGTCGTGCGGACAGGTGACGCTCCGGCATGGTGGTTCCCCGGTTCGGTCGAACTGACACTGACGGCTGATCCTAGCCGGGCGCTTGACTTTTGAGTCAAGTAGCGCCGAATCCCGGTCCGAAAGTGGGTACCGAGGCAAGGCCGCAATTGATGGTCAGAGGGATGACCCCCGTGATCGAATCGGGCAATGGCGATTAAGGAACCCGCTTCTGCTCGGCCACGGCCGTCTGATCGTGACCGGCACTCTGGAAAGGACGGCAGGGCCAGACCTGTGAATCGAAATTGGATCTGGGCGTTGATCATGGTCGTCGGCCTTGTCATCACGAACGCTGTCACCGCCCTGGTGACGAAATCGGTCGTCGACGACGATGGGGAGCCCGCGCACTCGCTGATCGCGACGGGTGGCGATCCCCTGGGATCCGCGTGCTTGAACGATTTTGTCACCGCCGGTCTCGCGCGACCGGAGGGCGGCGCGTTCGAGCTGAAGCTGCTCTACTCGGCGGCTTGTAATGCCGCATGGGCGAAGGTGAACCGCCTGGACGGCGCCGGATATGGCGAGCGAATCAAGGTCGCTGTCTTCCAGTTCGCCGATCCGCAGGGGCGGACCCGGCAGTGGGCCGACGAGTTGAACGTCGATCAGGCCTACACGATGGTCATCGTCCGGCAGGATCCGACCGATCGTCTGTGCGCGACTGCCTCCGTGAGCCGGGGCCCGGACGAGGTTGCGATCGAGCAACCGGTCTGTATGTAGCACTGTGGTTTCGGCTATCTCATCAGGTGGGGGTCGACCTGGGACCCACAGTCGAGTTCGAAGGATGGAACTGTTGCCCGCGAAGGTGGCGCTGGTTCTGGTACACGGAATCGATTCCGGCGCCGATGCCTGGGATCGGATGATCGCGCTGGTCCGCGACGATCCCGACATTCATCCCTGGGTACAGATCGAGAATTTCGTGTATCCGACGGGAAAGTTGGAGTGGAGGCCGGCACGCACGTTCCCCGACATCGCCTCGGTAGCCGACAGTCTGCGCGGCCGGATCGAGAGGAGCCTGCCCGCCGGAATGCCGATTGTCTTCGCCGCGCACAGCCAAGGTGGGCTGATCGTGCAGCGATTCCTCGTTCAGCAGCTCGAAGCCGGCCGCGGTGTCGAGCTGCGGAGGGTCAAGTCCGTGCTGATGTTCGCGACCCCGAATCTGGGCTCCGACTACCTGGAGTTTCTGCGCAGGGTGGCCCGAAAGCTCGTCGACAATGCCCAGGAGGCGGAACTCCGGCTCGCCACACGCGAGGTTGTCGAAACCCTGAGCAAGGTCACCAACCGGATGGTGCATGCCCGGGAGGTCACGGCGACCACGGTGCCGATCCGGTTCGAAGCGTATGCGGGCCTTTCGGACAATATCGTGAAGCCGCACTCGGCCAGAGCTGTCTTCGGCAGCGGCGGCAGCATCCCGGGCGATCACAGCGAGATCATCCGGCCGACCTCGAGGGATTCGGACGCATACCAGATCCTGCGGCAGGCTTTGGATCCTGTCGTCACAGAAAGTGAGAAACCGATCACCGAACTCCGCGATCCGGGGACGGGTCGATCGGGTGTCACCATCGGCGACACCGGGCGACCCCTCGACATAGCTCTCGATATCGCCAACGCACTGGCTCGTGTCGAGACGCTTCAGGAATTCAATGGTCGGAATGCCTTCAAGCAGCACTTCCCTCCCTACATCCGCAATGGCCTGTCCTTCGCCCTCGGCAGTACCGCCGTTTCGGATCTGGGGCAATTGGTCAGGGCGTGCATCGTGTACGAGGATGACGGCCGTGCTCAACTGATCGAGGCAATCACCTCATGGCTCGAGCAACGGGAGCCGGCGGTCCAGCGCGCGCTCGAGCTGATTCGCCGTGTCTGGCCCGAGGGGCTGAGGAAGGGTGATAGCCACCCCCCAGCCTGAGCGCGGCGGATGGTTCCGCGTCCGCCGCGCTGCTCCCGACTCCTTCGCCGGTCGAGCCGTCGGAGCCCGCACGTCGCGGGAAGCGGTGGTTCACGGCGACGTTCAGCGGTGTCATGGTGCTCATCCTGCTCGGACTCGCCGCGTGCTACGGGATCGATCACTGGCGGCAACCGGATGAACTCGGCGACGCCATGGCCGGTAGGGACTTCCGCGAGGCGAACTGCCATGTCGACCCGCAGATCAGCGAGTCCACCACGGCGAATCCGCGATTCCTCCTGGAGATCGTGAAGTCGGAGCGCTGCGGGACCGCATGGGCCAAGATCACCTGGCTCGGTCCGCTGGACCAGCAGCCCGCGCAGATCGAAGCCACCATCTATCGCATGGCAGCCGGCCCGGACGGATCGGATGCGCGGGACGTGCAAAAAGTGCAGAAGATGGACATCCGCGCCGCGTGGACTCCGATGATCAGGAGCGGCAGTCGCGGGTCGGTCTGTGCCGTCGGGCTCGTGGAAGTCGACGGGGAGCGCTTCAAATCGCCGGTCGCACTTTGTGATTGAGCGTAGCGGCCGGGCGGAGTCGGCCTGTGTGCCCCGATGCTCCCGCGTCACCTCGTGAAGTCGCTGTCCAGCACGTAGTCTCGGGCTCACGGGTGAGGATCTGGCGGTGTCGGTCATCGCGGCCACGCCCCCGATGTCCACGAAGGTGACGCCGGACCTCTCGATAGCGGTCACCGTGCCGGTGAACAGCGGCTGCTGCTCGTCGACGGATATCGGTAGTACCGCGCCAGCTCGCGCACCGGCGCTCACCCTTCGCCGCGCGCCGGTTTCAGTATCTCTTCGAAGCTGTCGAAGCCACGGGTGCGAATCCGGAATCGGAGGTCGGTCTCGATCTGCTGCGCGACCTCACCAGCGATATCCGTCGCCCTGAGTTGGTCGATCTTCTGCTCGCAGTCCGGGTATCTATGCCGTATCGCGGCGTGCACGATCATCTTGCCCATAGTCGCTTCGGTGATGAGGACACAGTCGAGGATTCTGTGTAGCGACGCTCTCCCGCATTTCTTGACCACCGAGTTGAGACCGCCGCGGAAGCGGTTCGCGGCATTCTCCTTCTGCCCTTTTCGCAGACGGTCGTCCCCGAGCGCACCGCACACCTCGATGAGCGCGGACGCCGCCTGCTCGGCCGAACCCGCTTCCGTCATATGGGCCAATACCATCGACATACTCGCGAATCCCGTGATGTCCACGGAACGGTTGCCGGTCGGCCGTGGGGCGAATGCGAGCCCGTGGACCGTCCGCCACAGCGACGGCGCGGGATCGGGAATGTGCCCGAGCACCGCGAGCCAGGCATCGCGGACCGCGTCCAGAACGATGGGATTCACGCGGCGGCAGTCCGCCGCGCACAGGATACCGTCCTCGACGGTGGCGATCGAACGGAACAACGTTAGCGCGGCGGCCGTCGTCGCGGTGGCGTCGCGGACCACGAGCGGAATCGCCCGCAGTACGAGTGCTTTCGCCGCGGGAGCCGTCGCAGTGTCGAAAGCGGTGGCCAACCGATCGAATTCCACCGCGACCACCCGGGTTTCCACGATCGCCAGAAGCAGCTCGGCGCCTTTGCGCTGCTGCGCGTTGGACCCTCGCATCAGGCCGAAGGCGAGGGCCTCTAGCTGCGGCCCTCGTGGCAGAATGAACGCGCGAATTTCCGCGCTACGCACTGTTTTGGTGAGGACGGCGAGCCGCTCGGCCTTGGCCGCGACGGCGATCAGGGGCGGCAGGAGCAGTTCGGGTTCCTGCGGCACACGGTCGACGCAGCGGTCGAGGAAGACGTTCAGCTGCGTGTTGTCACCCAGGACGCCCGGATCCGCCGTGACGGCGTCCAGCTGGCTCCGCGCCTCGGTGATCCCGCCCATCGCGCCCGCCGGCAGCAGACCGAGCAGCCCGTGACTGTGTCGCCACAGTTTCGCCCGCGCGGCCAGTCCACTTCTTCTGATGGCCTCCGCGACGACCGCGCTCGGAATCTCGGCGTCGATGAGGCACGACCGGGCGACCGCGGCCCAGAGTTCGGGCGCCGATGTCGGTGCGTTGTGTCGGGCGGGTAAGTGGGACAACAGTTCCCCGAACTTGACGGTCAGCAGATCCCTTGCCGCCGTTGGCTGTGCCAACAGCAGCGTCATCGCGCCGCGTGCCAGCTGCCTCGGTGCCTTGTAGTCCTTCAGGGCGAACAGCATACTCAATGTCTGCCTCAACAGCAGGTCGCCGCGCGTCATGTCCCGGACGATGTAGGCGACGCTCATCAGATGGGCTCCGTGGACGACGTCCTGGTCGTCGGATGCGAGTTCGCGGCACACCGCCGCGACCGTATCCAGCCAGTATCGCGAACGGTCGGACTCACTCGCTCCCGCGAGCTCCGCACGCCAATGCGCAGCGATCACCCTGCCGAGCGTATCGCGCACCAGTCTGGCGTCGCTGTCGCCGGAACCCTGCTGCATCGCACGCGTGAGATCTTCGACGCGCACGAGGAACTCCGTCGAACCGATCGCACCCCAATCACGTTCCGCGAGAGCGAGATAGCGTGCTGCCGCCTCTTTTCCCTTGCTGCCATCGGCCAGCACGCGGACGATTTCGATCAGGCAGTCGCAGACGAATCGCGGATCGACCGGCGTCAGCGAATGCAACAGATCTTCGACGGTGCTCTGCGAACGCAGCGTATCGCGGTGACTCGCGATCAGTTCGTCGATGTACCCGCCCGCCCTCGCTGCCGCGGCGACCTGATCGGGTGCACGTCGGGCCAGGAGTTCGAACGATTCGGTAACCGTCCAGCGAACCGCATTCCCCTGGCGCCAGACATAGTCGAGGCGGTCGATCACATCTCGCGGTTCGGCGTCGTGCACCGTCGGCACGACTCTGACGAATCGGCGGAGTGCCTCGACCGGCACCCGGGAACCGTCGTGGGACACAGTCTTCGGAACCGCGTGCGGGTGGTGCGCCCAGACCAGCATCGCGACTTCGATCAAACTGGCGTGACCCGATTCGATCAACCGGTCCAGACACTCGGTCACGACGACCCGCGACAGTCGATCGTCGCCGAGCAGAATCAAGTACTGCTCCAGTACCGCGCCGACGAAGAGATCGTCGGGATGTGCGAGTACCCGCCGCATCAAGGTGACGCTCTCGCGCTTTCCCGTCCGGGCGATCAAGCCCTGGGCCGCCGCGAATTCGAAGAACGTCTGGTGGAGAAAGCGAATGTTCTCCACGCCCCTGATGAGAACCCCGCGCCGAGTCAGAATCTGAATCGCGCGCGTGATTCGCTCGGGCGTGACGCTGGCGTGGCCCGCGTCAGCGGCGACCTCGCACGCGTACCGCACGATATGTGACTCCTGTGCCTCCGGGCTGCCCATCGCCAAGAGCGCGACACCGATCCACCCGGCATCGAGGCCGAGGTCGTCATCGGACCGATAGTCGATATCGCCCACCACTCCGCGGTTGTCGCCCCGCACGCGATACTCCCAATAGCGTCGGTACAGACCGGTGACGTCGATCTCGAGGCTCGGAAATGACGGCGCGGCGAGTTCGAAGACGAGACGAAGCAGCAGGGGGCTGCGCGACACTTCCCGCACCAACAGTCCGCGAGCCGCGGCAGAAGCGATCGTCGCGGTCGGATCGCTGGGAACTTCCGCGGCGTCATCGAAGAATTCGACCAAATTCTTCACGGCGGCCTCGAATTCGCGGTCGTCGTAGAGATCGAGAACGACCTCGACCCCGAGGTCGCCGTCGAACGCCATGGCTTCCCGAGGGCGTGTCGTCACGACAGTCGGTATGCCCAGTTCACGCAGACGATAGAGCAGATCGAGGGTCTCGACGTGGGCGGGTCCGCCGTGGAGCAGCAGATCCGCGGTATCCAGCAGGACGACGAGGTCGGGTTCGGCCTCGGCGAATCCGAGCACATCGTCGGCGGTGACCACCGGCGTGCCGCGATCACCGTGCAGAAGCCATGTCGCGGAGAGCAACAGCGGAGTGCGGTCGGTCGATGACGTCAGGAATCGGTGCAGGGACCAGAGCAGGCTGGTTTTTCCGTGCCCGGCTTCGCCGACGACCACGAATCTGCGCACCGTGCCCGCGCCGGTCATCCCCGCCCTGATCGCCTGTTCCTTGGTTCGCGTGACGTACATGCCCGCGCTCAATTTCGCGCGAACGGCTCCCGAACCGGCCGCGCGAGTTCCGTTGGCGGTATCGATATCGGCGGCCAATTGCGACGACATTCGACGCAGCCGCTCGATGCGAGCATCGGAGATCCTCGGACGAGCCGCCGCGGCGCCCGGCGACTCCGATAGAAAGTCGACGGCCTCGCCGCTCGCTTGCGCATATCGAATGGCGGAGTTCGCGAAGGAATCGAAGTATTCATCGAATTTTCGATACATCGTGCGAGGGCCCGATCTCATACCCTGCATCGCGAATTCGGCACGTGGCGCCCGCAGTTTCGGAACCCCCGCTTCGGGGCGAAGGTATCGGCTGACTACGACGACTCGATCCGAATCTGTTAGCTCTTTCGCACCCTGTTCGTCCGGGCGTGGCGTGCGCTCCGCCGCCGCGCGCACCGCGAGGATCATCGCTCGGATGTCGGACGCCTCGACCGACCTGTCCGGCACCTGCGAAACCCGCGCGGTCAGCGAACGAAGCGCTGGACATCCAGCGAGTACACGGTCATCCATCGCTCCGTCGGCCACTGCGACGACGCGATGAAGGTCGACGACGACAGCGCTGACCACAGGCAAACCGGCTGCCCCCTCGGGCATCGTGCCACCCTCCTTCAGCGGCGAATCCGGCCGCTCCACTCCACAACGCGTTACCTGAGACGGTGATTGTCGAATAGTTTTGTCCGAACTTCGACAAAGATCGCGAAGTCGCCATCAGCGGTTCGACAAAACTTTGACAGACCGTCGATCAGAGTAGTTGCGTTCTGTCCGATCGGCCGCCCGAACCGCGATATTCGCCGGGTTACGTTCTGCCCACCGAACCTGTTCTGCACGAATGGAACCCGGAGGATGGAATGGACGACGACAGCAGCAGCCGACTGAATGGGCACCTTGTCGAACTGGTCTTGAACGCGGTCGACGAGGCCGTCAGCGAGTTGCTCGAAACCGCGATACATCACCAGAGCGTGTCGCCGGAGTACAGCGCGCGGATCATTCGCCTGGCCATCACGATGATGGAAGAGACGATCCTGTGGCTCGGACAAGCGGGACGCTCGTGACGCAGGTCGACACACCCGTGACGCCATGTCCGGTATGCCGGGCCGCAGTGCCCACCGAAGTCGAGCGGCGCGACCTGCTCCAGCATTGGCTCGATCCGCGGGCTGTCGTGCCCGACGGCCGCGACCACACCGATCTCGGGCTGGATACCGATGTCGTCGACGGCGTGCTGCGCGCCTTCCGCATCGACAGCGAAGCGAAGCTGTCGACAGTGGCCGAGGCCTATCGACTCATCGGTCGGTATCTCGCGCCCTTCGTCGTCAAAGTGGTGGTCGATATGGTCGCGGATCTGCGCGGGATCATCGACAGGGAGCCGAACGCGAAGATCGTCTTCGTCGGTCGCGACGGCATCGTCCTCGGGCTTGTCCTGGGGATTCTCCAGCCGGATCTCGTCGCTCGACACTGTGTCACGATGTATCTGCCGCGCCCGCTCGTCGACAGCGCCCTGCGCGACATGGAACAGAATCTGGGCCTGGACTTCTCGGCCATCGAGGTCTATCGGAAGCGCCCGACGTCCACCGCCGACCCGGTGGGCTCCCGAGACCGACTCACCGCCTACTTCGCGCTGTCGGGTCTGGACGTGGAGTCCGGCGACATCATGGTCTGCTTGGTGGACACCGGGTTGAAGGGCAGTATCCAGGAGATGCTGACGGCGGCCTATCCCACAGTCCGGTTCTGCGGTCTCTACGCGTTCTTCGCCGCGGCGCCGCAGGATCCGCATCCGGGCACTAAACGAGGCTATGTCCTGCATCTCGACGGCGCGTACGGCGGCGACGGCACAGCGCTGCGTGGTGAACTCCCGGCGGACCCGGCGCTCACCTTCTACCACCACGAGGCCATCGTCGCCGTGGAAGCTCTGCTCTCGGGGAGCAAGAACAGTCCGGTGGAATTCGGGCGCGACGGTCGCCCGCGTCTGCGGCGGCACCGTCACGACCTCGCCCCATTGGACGGGCCGCTCCACGGGGCCGTCGAACCCGAGTACGCGGATCCGCGTGTACGCGAAGCTGTCCTGGCCATGAGCACCATCGCGATCGGCCATCGCGCGCGGGAACTCGCGCCGCATGTCGCGGCTGGCCGAGTGGCACCTCACGGCACGGTGGAGAAATCCGCGTGGTATCGCGAACTCGCTGCGGACGCCGACACCCTCCGGGATCACGTGCGAGCGTGGGTGGATCGATCCGATGCCGTCGATCAGGGGTTCGCCCGGCTGTTGGACGCCTTCGCTCCGCGTGCCGGAGACGTTGCCGGGCCGCAGGATCGGCTCGTGAGCCATACGGTTCAGTGAGTCGAAACGGGATCGGACAAGGTGTTCAGCCCGTGGTGCCGACCTCGCGATGTTTGATACCCGGTGTGAATTCCGCCGTCCCGAACGGTTCGGTGACGATGACAGGTTCCGCCGTCGCTCCGAGTCGCTCGTGGAGTATGCGGTATTCGCTGTTCGTTCGAATCAACGAGTCGACGACCACTGCCCGGACCCGGTCCACCGGAACCGTGTCCGAGGCGGTGCCCTGACGTGCTTCGACTCGTAATCGCAAGGTGTCGCGGCCGTGGTCGTCGCCGATTGTGTCGAGGATAAACTTTCCGGACAGGAATTCACTGACCGTGGAGTCGTACAGTGCCGCTCGGATCGGATCGGGATAGATGTTGGCCGAGCAGTAGATGGCGGCGACGTCGGTGCGGCCGTACATGAGCAAGTAGCCCACACCCGGTGGCACGATATCGGCGAGATCGCGGTGGCCGGTCGATCGCAGCGTTTCGGCGAAGCGGTCACTGTCGATCACCTCACCCCGGTCGTTCACCCGGTATCGGATCAAGGGGGTGATGCCGTCGAGGGTGAACAGCAGATAGCCGTCGACGTCGGTTTGCACGAAGCAGAGCTCAGGGTCGTATTCGACCAGTGTCGGCATGGTCGTGTGGTCGCCCGCGCATCGCCCGAACAGTGCGGTGGCGAGAGCGTGATCGGTTCGTGCCGCGCGCCGGACGGCGACGGTCAACGAGGTCTCGCATCCGACGAATCCGGTATCGGACGATCCGTAGCCCGCCAGGACGCGCGCCGGCTCCGTTACCCGGCCGATCCGTTTCAGTACGTAGTCACGCCACGTCTCGCTGGTCGACTCACCCCCGACGAACAGGTGGATATTCTGTCGCAGTACATGCTCGGGCGCCCGGTCGAGCACATCGCGCACATAGGGCGGATACCCGGCGAGAACGACCTTGTCGTACAGCGGACCCAGCGTTGCCATTGCGTCCAACGCGGCGTCGAGGTCGATCCCCGGGGTGACGACCGAGATGTCGCGACCACGCGCCCGCGTCCCGACCAATCCCAGCAGGGCGTATGTGCCACCGGTCCAGGTGCCCATCGCGAAGCAGACGACGACCAATGTGTTGCCGGACCCGGTCGAGGTCCGGGCGCCGAACAGGCGATCGAAGAGTTCTTCGCCTTGGGCGAGCGAAGCCAGTCCTCTAGGCCAATAGGTGGGTCGGCCGGACGTACCCGAACTCGTCACCCACATCGTCGGTAGTTCTCGGCCCCGTGCGACCGTCGTGGCAGGAGCGCGCAGATGCGCGATGTCTTCCTTCGTCATCGGTGGTATCCGCGCCAGGTCCGCCGGGGTCCGTATCTCATCGACGCGGACACCGCGCGACGCCAGCAACTCCGGGTATCCGGCGATCTCGCGTGATGCTCGGCGAAACAGCTCGAAAGCCTGTGCACTGCCCGAAGCGATATACGGCGCCACCGGATTCGGCATCGATCGTGGAGGAGGGGAAATCATGACGGCTCCCGAAACTTCTGCGCCGACTCGCGATGGGGAATGCAGGATCGCTCCCTCGGTTACCGCGTGCCGCCCAGTTTTTCTATTGCGGATCGATGTTGTCCGGACGGGCGACGGACAACGAAGGGCGGCGACGGTCTACTCCGTGATCGGGGCGAAGAAAGCCCTGATCAACGTCGGAAAGATCGGCGACGCCGCGTCGCTTCAGATTCCGGCGGTGAGGACGGTGGCGCTGATCGCGCCCGCGCTCGCCACCCCGATATGCACCAGCAACCAGAGATGGTGCAGCGGCGTCCGGTACAGGAACGCGAAGTTGCCGCTGTGTTCGGTGCGGTTGCGAAGCCAATCGGCCTCCAGTGCGGCCTGCGGCCAGATCTCGTCGAGTCGGCTTCGTAACCGCTGCGCCGCATCCATATGCATCGTGAAACGCTCGTAGTACTTGGCGGTGACCACCATGCCGAAGAGACCGAGGAACACGACTCCGATCGAGACGGCGAGCCGGGCAACGGGCCTCTCGTCGGACAGCGTGACATAGGCGGACATACACAGTGCGACCACCACGACGATGCCCGACATCAGTGCCCGCTGATTCTCCGA
Source organism: Nocardia noduli (assembly GCF_019038455.1). Taxonomy (NCBI): domain Bacteria; kingdom Bacillati; phylum Actinomycetota; class Actinomycetes; order Mycobacteriales; family Nocardiaceae; genus Nocardia; species Nocardia noduli. The sequence continues at coordinate 5,147 of NZ_JAFMPL010000041.1, read as the reverse complement.
TTGTCGCGCCTGCTGCCGCTGTTCCTGCCACATCCTCAGCAGTACCTCGGTGTGGCCGGATGCCGGGACCACCGAACCCGGACCGATGGAGTTGCCGGTATCCACCCCCGCGGTCTCCGGCTGCGTACTGGTCGAACCGATTCCGGACGACTGTCGTCGACCTGCCTCGTGCAGGTCTTCCCACCGTGCGCGCCACGAAGCCGGAGCCTCGCCGCACGCGGTGACATACGCTTCGGTCGTCTCCCATGTCGGGAGGTGGTAGCCGCCCGCGGCCTCGGCGAGCGCGGTGCGCGATCGTCCTGAAACGCGAGCCATCTGGAGATATTTCGGGTTTCCCGCACGCTCGCGCAGCTTCCGTAGATCGGCGGCGAATGCCTGAATCGGTCCGGCCGACGGATCGAGAGGGCGCTCTGGTCGTGGCATCGTGTCACTCCGGGCGGTACCGATACGTGTTGTCATTCTAACCTTCTCGGGCTGCCGCGGTTCGGACGAGCAGTCCGTGCAGGAAAAGCCGATCGATGACTTCGAGGACCGATGTCGTCGGCTCGTCGCGTCGCGTCAGGCAACGAAAGACGATGTTGTTGGTGTAGGTGGCCGCGAGTTCGACGGCCGCCACATCGGCGGTGAAGACCCCGTCGGCCTGTCCCTGTGCGAAGGTTTCGACGATAAGCCCCGGAAAGAAGACTTCCTCACGCAACCGGGTAGCGTTGACCGGCGCCTGAGCGGTCTGCAGGCTGATCACCAACGCCATGGCGTCGAAGAAGGATCGGTTGGCCGCGATGAGGTCAGCGAGCCGCAGACCGTATCGCTGCACGACGCTGACCAGTGACCGTTGTAACCGGGTATCGGCCGAGATCCTCTTCGCGAGAGCCTCGTACACCGGCTTCAGGCCCGCGACGACGATATCGACATTCGAGGGGAACAGGTACCGCAGCGTTTCGAGATCGACGCCGGCTCGGGTGGCGATATGGGCGCGTTCGGTCGCGAAGTAACCACGCTGCCCGAACTCGATGCCAGCCGCATCGATGATGGCCTGCTCGGGATCGTCCGGAAGTTCGGTGGCGTGGGCGATCTGATAACTCTCGATCGCCGCCTCCGCCAGCGCGGCCATGACATCGTCGATGTGCTCGTGGGTCTGATCGATATCGACGATGGAACCGAGCAACGCAATGACCGCTTCTCCGAACAGATCTGCTGGAACGGCGTCCGGATCGAAGCGTGAACGCAAGACCAGCCCCTCGACCAGTGCCGACAACACCACCGCCAAGCGATCGAGAGTGAATGGCTGACGCAGACTCGCGCTCCAGGAGCGAAGCATTTCGGCGTTGGTTTCGTTGGCGATATCGAGGACACTGCTGTACTGGGCGCGGATCTCGGCCACCGCGGCCCGATGGTCGGAGGCGAACGCGCAGATGACGAAACGGAGCTGCGTCTCGGCCGAGTCCCGTACTCGCTCGAAATCCCAGCGGCAGATGGCCCGGATGAACCGGCGGGGGTCCCCGGTGGCCTCGGCCGACTGATCGGCCCACTCCGATTGGAGTCGGCGTCGGAGATCGGCGCGGTCGCGCGGCGGCGGTGAGGACAGCAGTTCGTCGATGAACGCCGCCTTGCCGCCGAGGAGGCCGGAGTTCGGTCGCCGCGGATAGATGTTGTAGAAGGTCTGCGTCGACAACCCGGCGCGCTCGGCGACCTGTTCGACCAACAGTCCGTTGGTCAGCACCCCGACATCGAACTCGACGAGTAGCTCGCGACCGGCCGCCAGAAGCCGCTCACGTGTCGAGGACGGAATCGTCGGTCCCACGGCATGCCCTATCTGGGCTGGTGACGCATCGCGTCGAAAGTTCGCTGGGTGGTGAGTATCCGGGTCGAGTATGCCCCGGACGGCGGCCCGGGCATGAGATTTCCGTGATCTCCTTGACCCCGGAATCAAGCACCACTTGGACGGAATACCATCCACGAGTATCGAACTCAACATCGTCTTGCTGGCGTCGTTGCGCGGCGGCGTGATCGAATTTCGTTGTGAGACTGCGGAATGGATGCACAGGAGCACCCTTGGAAATTGATTCCGGCGACCGACTGTCATCGGTGTAACGACGGGCATCCCGGTATGGGAGGGGAATACCGGGCGTTCGCGATGAAGCGCCGCCGGAATCTGCTGCTGTTCACGGCCTTACTGCGGGCAGCGGCGTATTCGCGTCGTCCTCGCTCCGCGCATCCTCGCGCCCCGGACGCGCACTCCGCGGTTGCCCGTCGACGGTGCCAGCGCCCGCCGCCGCAATCCTGACTCAACCGACCTCGACCACGTAGCGGTCGTCCGAGTAACCGAATTCGACCCCTCCCGCACCGATCCGATCCACCTGACGGCGATCAGCCGCCAGAACCGAAACGAAGGTCCGATTACACGGTGACGAAAGCAGGTACCTGGATGTCGTCTCATCAGTTCTTCTCCCGGCCGGTCTCGTTGGTCAAACCGTTCCTCGTTGCGGCCGCCGCGGTAGCACTGGCCTCGGGTGGCCAACTTCTTCACGTCCCCCGGGCGCAGGCGGTCGCGTGCTACGGCGACTATTGCTCTGGCCAGGACCCCTACGCGTCCGGCTGCGCCGCCGACGCCCATCTCGAAGACGGCGCCTCCGTCTACGGCACCTACGGCGAGTCATATGTCCAACTGTGGTAGTCGGCCACTTGCAAGACGAACTGGGCGACCGCCAATTTCGTCCCCGCGACGATCAAGGTCGTTCAGGACACCGGCTACGAACAGGGCTACAGCGGCGACAACGGCAGTCAGGCGTGGTCGAAGATGATCTATTCCCCCGTGCATCACGTGAAGGCGGTTATCACCGGTGGCTGGGGTACCACCCAGACCGCGTACATCTGAGTGAGCACCTTCGACGATGGCTCCCGAACATGAGGTTCAGGAGCCATCGCCATGTGGGGGTCCGAAACCGATGTGGACAGTGAGGCCGGGGATGTGGTCGGGACGGCGCGGGTGTCGGTTATCGGGGTCCGGTTCGGCGTCGGAGAGCGCCGCTGATCAGGTCGACGGCCAGGAAACCGAGCAGCGTGATGCCGAGCAGGGGCAGGAACCAGCCGACCGCGACGGCGACCACGGCCAGCACGATGACGCCGGGGAGGGGTGCTCGGGCGATGCCGCCGCGCAGTGGCGGCCTTCCGAGCGCCCATGTCGCGCCGCGGGTGGGGCGGCGTTGCCACCACATGCGGTAGCCGCGCACGATGATCGTGACGAGGAGCAGAGCGACGGCCAGCAGCAGGAGTTGGTTGAGTAGCCCGAACAGGGTGCCCATATGTCCGCGGATGCCCCAGTCGGCGAGTTTGGCGATCAGGGAATAGGACAACCAGCTCACCGATCTGACGGCGCTGTCGGATCGAACCCTGGTGGCGGTGTGTCGTACGAATATCGACGACCCCGCGGGTGAGAGCCGCCTCTACCGATCCGAGGACGCGGGCCTGACCTTCACCGACCACGGTCCGATTCCCGGCAGGCGCGTAGCGTTGCTCGGCGTCGCCCCGAAGGGGCCGACGATGGCGACCGGCCTCTCCCACGAGTGCCCCACCGACGCGGCCAATGCCATCCTCGTCTCGGACGATGACGGCCTGACCTGGCGAACCACCTATACTCCCGCCTGCGTCGGCGAGTCCACTGTGACCTACGACGACACCGCGATGACCACGCCGCTCCAAGGGTTCGTGCTGGAGACCAGGTCGTTCCCCAGCGACCGAGTCACACTGGCGCGTGCCGAACACCGACTGCTGATGACTCGCGACGCGGGCAGATCCTGGGCCCCGGTCGCGTTCTCGGCCTGACCCACAAAGACGCGGCCGCTGTTGGGGACTATCCGCCGTAGGGCTCGTACCCTGTTGGCAGCGAATGAATTTCGTCATCACGTCCATCCGAGGCACGTGCGCCCGGGATGGGGACAATCAGGTGATGGCTATACCGACGAGACCTCCGATGGTGGATCCGGCGAGGATGCCCCGTATCAGGATGGGATCCCGATCAGCATCCCGACGATGATTCCGAGGCTGGTGCGGCGAAGCACATTGAGGTCGGACCCTCGTCAACATCGGTCCGAAGCGTCGTCGTCAACATCGGTCCGAAGCAGTGAGCGGAGGGGAGATACGAGCCGAGACGCACCTCGTCAGCTCGGTGTCTGCCTGCTGCAGACAGCTGCGAACTTGTGGTCTCTTTCCCTGGACAGGCGATAGGCTTGTTCGGTGGGTGAGGGCTGGTTTGCGTCCGGTGTAGGCGCCGCGGGTCCTGGCCGCAACGATGCCTTCGCGTTGGCGCTCCAGGATGAGGGAGCGTTCGAATTCGACGATGGCGCGTACTCGCCGGTGGCGGTCTTCTCATCGACGGTCTTCCGTTCACAGCGATGCGGCAGGTGACCGAGGTTCCTTCGGTTTGTGCACTCACGCCGAGGATGACGTAGGTCGAGCTGTTGACGAACTTCTTCGTCCATGGCGCCGTAGCGGCGCCTGTTGCTGCATCGCGGAGTTGCCATCGACATAGGTCACCGACGGCAGGGTAGGGGGTGTCGGAGATGATCTCGTAGACAACGCTGACGCCAGCGGGCTGCGGCCTGCGGCTGTCTGGACCCACTGTTCGAACGTCGTGATGACCTCGGCGGCGTTCATGGTCTAGGTTTGCTCGATCGCGCGGCGCCCCTCGCAAATGTTCTCTACCAGCATGACTGGGAAATCTTTCGTTCGAGGGTTGACTTCTGATCTTTCTTACGTGAAGCTTGGTGCAGCGCCTGATCTGCGCCCGAAACTCCCAAAAGAACTTCGGTAAAGCGGATTTGGCTTTTGGCTCTTCGAGCCCCCGATCCCGATGTGTGGCTCCGTGACCCGAGTGGTCCCGGAGCCACGGTCGTTTCCACGCCGGTGCTTCCCCGGACCGCCCGGCGTGCGTGCGCGGCACGCCCCCGCAGCAGGCGCACCCTGACGACGCGAATCCTCAGGCGACCCAGCTCCCTGCCCGCCCCTCGCCGGGAACCGGGCTCTCGAACTGGAGGCCCCATGCCCGACCGCTGAGCGACCTGCTCGTCATGGCCGCCCACACCACCCCCGACGACACCTATCACGGTCGACCACGCGCACACCACGATGCGAGTCCGCCGCGCCTGCAC